>PLYJ01000040.1 GCA_003151745.1 Bacteroidota bacterium | reverse complement strand
AGCTTTATCAGCCTTCAGTTATGAACAAATTAACGGTTATTAACAAAGAAAAAGAAGCAAAAAGAAATTTTACATCATCAATAACAAATGAATCGTATATTTAGCTTCACAAAATCCAGTCTAAAGATTGGGGTACACTACAGTTATTAATATTGGCTCTCTTATTGGCAAAGTTAATATATTGCCGCAGGAGTTATTGAAATCGAAACTGTTATCGGATGGCGAATAAGGAAAATAATGGTTGAAGAAATTATGATCGTTGAAGTTATGCGAAAACGTGGTGTCATCATCGCCATGTGGAAAATGCCATTGTCCTCCGCCGCCATGTCCGCTGTCAGCCGGAGGCACTCTATATCTGGTGGAAACGGATGTTGAATAATCCAGCGTTGAATAAGTGCAGCCTAACGCTACACTCCATCGGTCACTAAAATCAAACCTCAACAGAGCGCCTGTGTTGTATGAATAATTAAATTGTTGTGAGGTTGTAGTGGCAGCGCTTTGTGTGTTGTTGGAATTATTTTGTGTGGCTCCGCTAATAATGCCCGGAGAATAAAATGCGTCCAAAGAGAACCTCGGTTTTAATTGATTCAAAGGAATTGCATGGATGACGGCTGTGTTATCTTGCTGCGCGTTGGCAGTTGATGAGTTAGCGCTTTGCGGATTCTCTTTTCTCTCATCTGCATTTCCGTTGACGGATTGATTTGAACTTATAGCCGCCATGTCGCTTTGTGGTTGAGATGAGGCTGCTGGCAGATTCTTAGTTTCGGCACTCGTACTGCTCTGAGTTGTTCCCGTTTCTTCATTTGTTGCGTGGCTGGAGCTCACACCATCATTTTCATTTTTATTTTCAGTTTGAGTTGAAGGCTGCGTTGCATCGGAATGATTATTAGTTGAGTTGGTATTGAAAGTATTTGCATTGCCCGCATCTTCCCCGCTTGTATTTTCAGAACTCGTCGTGCTATTTGAGGTGGCTGCAGAAGCTGTTTCAGTTTGTTGATTTGCGACATTATCGTAAGCGCCCTTACTGGCAGTTGAAGCAACAAGATTATCAGCACGTTTGTTTTGATTGCTGTTTAAACCGGAGCCTTGATCCGAATTTATATTCTTCGTTTCCTGATTATCAGCAGAGTTATTTTGAACAAGTGAACTGTTATTGCCATTGTGGCTCAGTTGGTTTACTGCTTCATCATTATTAGCTTCTTTCGACGCTGTACCTTTAGAAGCATTATCAGTCTTATTTCCAAAAAATGTCTTTACACGTTCATCAATAGTTGAAGAATTAGCTGAAGCCATTTCGTTAGCCTGTGAGACCTCATCCTTCTTTTTATCACTTGTGTTATTTATATACGATGAAGGAGCAAGGATTTGATAGGCAGCAAAAGACAGCAGCATCAAACCAGCGATTATGGAAAGATATTTCAATCCATTTCCCTTCTTCGCGGAACCGGCCATCTGTTTCTTTGCTAACTCAGCATCTAATGAAGTCCAGACCTTATCGGTCGGCTCCATTTCATAAGGCTCGATAGCAGATTTAAATAAATTGTCTATGTCTTTATTCTCCAACATCATTCATCCCGGCATTCACAGGGATTCTCATATTATTAGTTACTGATTTTTGCAGCATGGTCCGTGCATCTGACAGGTTTGACTTCGATGTTCCTTCAGTTATGCCAAGTTGCTCTGCAATTTCCTTATGCTTTAATCCTTCAAACACATATAGGTTAAAAACCATCCGGCACTTGGGAGGAAGCTTCTGAATTAAATGAATCAGCTCTTTCGTCCCCATCTGGCTCAACGTATCATTGGTGTTATAATGATTAAGTCCGTTGTGACCATTCTCAATATATTCGACTTGAACCATTGTTGCATTTTTTCTGAACTTTTGAATGGCAGTATTAACCATTATTCTGCGTATCCAACCTTCCAGCGAACCTTCCTTTTTAAAACTCTTTATACTTTCAAACACCTTCATAAAACCTTCCTGCAAAGTATCTTCGGCTTCTTCCCTCCCCTTTGAATAACGATAACACACGGCCAGCATTTTTGAGCAAAATAATTTATAGAGCCTATTCTGGGCGTTTCTGTCCCATTCAATACACCCTGTAATAAGCATATCTTCATTTTGCTCCTCCAAATCATCCCCTCCTTTCAACATAGATGCTAAATAACCGTAAATGGTTGGTATGTTAATCTAAAGCCCAAAGTTAAATAAACCCCAATTACAGGCAAATATTGAATACTCTCATCTTCCAATTCATTTCATAGTTTTGCAGGCAAACTTCCGCTATGAAAATCTTTTCCTTGTTTCTTTGTTTGATTGCGTCCAGCTCTTATGGTCAAATAACATTTCAGAATATATATGGCGGAACAGTTAGTGAAGCAGGGAATTCCGTTCTGCAAACGAATGACGGCGGATACATCATCCTGGGTTCAACTACAAGCTTCGGTAGTGGTGGTGCTGATATATATTTAGTGAGAACAGATTCTAACGGAAATATGCTTTGGAATAGAACGTATGGCGGCACAGGCGATGATTGGGGAAGTGCCATTGCCCAAACCAACGACAGTGGATTTATTATTGCAGGCAGCACGTCAAGCTTTGGCGCAGGGTTGGATGATATATACCTGCTCAAAATTGATGCTAACGGAGATACTCTTTGGAGCAAGACTTACGGAGGCACTGATGATGATGAGGGTTATTCCGTTCAGCAAACAAATGACGGCGGTTATATTGTTACCGGATCAACGTTGAGCTTTGGAGCAGGATCTGATGACGTATATCTTATTAAAACGGATGCAAGCGGAAATATGGTTTGGAATAAAACGTATGGAGGAACTAATATTGATATTGGCAACTCGGTGCGGCAAACAAAAGATGGCGGCTATATCGTAGCTGGTGAAACGTACAGCTTCGGAGTGGGTGGGTTTGATATTTACCTTCTTAAAACAGATGCAAATGGAAATGAGGTTTGGAACGAAACTATAGGAGGAGGAGCAGATGATAACGGCACTGCCGTTCAGCAAACATCAGATAACGGATATATTATTACCGGCATCACGGCCAGCTTTGGTGCTGGTAATTACGACGCTATCCTTATTAAAACGGATGCGAATGGAACGGTGAACTGGAGCAGGACGTATGGAGGAACTTCAGGGGATGAAAGCTACTCCGTTCAGCAAACGAAGGATGGCGGATATATTTTTGGAGGTTATACCAGTAGCTTTGGCTTTGGCAATTTTGATGCTTATGTAATTAAAACCAAATCGAACGGAGATACCATTTGGACTAAAGTATATGGAGGAACGGATTACGATGCAGCCAATTCTGTTCTTCAAACAAACGATGGAGGTTACATTATTGCAGGCTATTCAAATATTCTTAATGCAGGAGGGAATGAGGAAATATACCTTCTCAAGACTGATGTGAATGGTAATTTAGGATGCAATGAAGACACCACTGCAACTATTGTCAGCTCGTTTGCAGCACAAACTACTAACCCCACACCTACTGTTTCTTCCGGCTGCCTAACAGGTTCAAATCCTTTATCTATAGATACCGGAGGCAATGAAAACATTGTCTGCACCTCTGTCAGCATAAATGAACTGACTGAAAATAATAAAGCAGTTATTTACCCAAATCCTTTCTCCCAGTCTGCTAAACTCACTATGAATGCGTTTTTAAGTACCACTCGATGCGAACTTGTTATTTATGATGTAACTGGTAGGACTTTGCAACACACCATCATTACTGATAAATCAACTATTATCAACAGAGGGAATTTATCGGCAGGCTTGTATTTTTATCGTGTCACGAATCAAGAATGTAGTGTACCCCAATCTTTAGACTGGATTTTGTGAAGCTAAATATACGATTCATTTGTTATTGATGATGTAAAATTTCTTTTTGCTTCTTTTTCTTTGTTAATAACCGTTAATTTGTTC
>PLYJ01000133.1 GCA_003151745.1 Bacteroidota bacterium | reverse complement strand
CATTCGCCATTGGCAGCCTGTTTTCACTAAATATAAAATAGCGTTGACAATTTCTCGCAAATCATGCTTTCTGCTTCTCTTTATATCTAAAAATTTTGATATTATTGCCCATTGGCTATCGCTCAAATTGGTTGGATAATTTGACATATTAATTGAGTTTAGAATCTACAATTAATACTGTTGAATCCGTCTTTTGACGATAGCCTCTTTATTCAATTATCCACATATTGTTCTTAATTTCTCATTTTTAAACAGCTTCTTAGCGCTCTGCATCTCTGCTTGAAAATATCATCCGTAAGGATTCCCAAAATTGAAGATACTCCAGAAGCCCTTTTTTTTCTTCTTGTTATATTCATGAATATCATGTGCAATGCCCACCCATCCTTTATATTTTGAATTCAACAGAAATGCAACGGCAGGCTTGTTTCCTTCAGAAGCGCTGATGATGGCGGCGAGCTCGCGATAACCATTGGCAATGAGCCAAAGCTTGGCTTTATCTTCTCCCGATGCAGCATCCACGGCAGCCGCTAAATGCTTATGTCCATTTTCAAGCAGCCATTTAAAAGATTTTTCGATTCCGAAATAAGCATCCCAAAACTCGGAAAGCTCGCGATAGCCATTTTCCAACAGCCATTCCTGCGCTCCCTTTTCGCCCCTCACCATGCCGACAAAGTGCGAAAGAGCATGTATGTCATATTCCTTCAACATAAATTTTGCACTAAAATTAATAAAAGAAACTGTTCAATCATCGTGCCGTCTATCAAAAATTTATAGAACCATCTTCCTCGTGCATCGATTGTTTTTGCAATTAGCAGGGCGGCGGAGAAAGCAGAAAAGAATAACGCTAAGGCCTGCTTTTCAACTTCTCGAAATGAAGATTCGTAAAAGTACTCCCTTATCAAGACAAGAATGCAATATGCAACCAGCACAACGTATCCCAGCATTTTTGATTTTGCAACCCCATACACAGTAGGAATGGTTCGGTTGCCTATAGCGGCTTCACTATGCCTGTCACGGATTTCAAAAGTAATGGTAATAGCATAGATAAATAAAAGCCGCTCTGAGAAAAGCAGAAACAGATGACCAATAGAAATATTTTTACCATCATTTATATATGAAAGCAACGTTGTCGCAACAGCCCAAACAACAGCTACCGTAAATATTTTTACATAAATAATGTCTCTCAGGCTGTGTAATCTGTTTTGGAGTTTAAATACGGGTAAGGAGTAAGCCAATGTAATCAAGCCAACAGGAAGCAGAAACAGCATCACCTTTAGTTGAAGAAAAAGAAAAGCAACGCCGGTTCCGATAATGCCAACGCCTACGCATACACGTTGTTCTAAAGAGATAGCAGGATTTACAAAGTCTTTAAAAAGCTGCGGAACAGAAAACTCATGCTCGGGGTCATTTGAAAAGGAATGAAAGTTGTAAACCAGAAATGTAGAAAAGAAAGTAAATGCAATCAGGGCATCTATCGTGCACCATGCTTTCCCGCTCAGGAAGCGCGTTTCAGCAACAAGGCATGCGGTTGCAATCGCAATAAAAATATTCCTGAAAACAATAAACTCTATAACTCTTTTTATAAGCCCGGACAAAATATTGATTCAAGTTATTTTTTTGTGTTATTCCCGATGATGGCTTGCGTGGTAAAGCCGACAGCAAATCCAATCATGCCTGCAACAAATGAATTTCGGATCTTCTTTTGGCGTGTTATTGTAAGATAGCCATCCTGGTATTCAGGAACATTTGCCAAAGCAGGGTCAACATTCTTTTGCTTATTAATATCCGGAGAGGAAGCTCCGACAATGGATGAATATAAAGCAGGAACAACAAGGCCATATATAGAAAAATAGGACGCTCCTGCTCCTGCAACAAAAGCAAGCGCTTTATTCAAGGTGTTATTATACCCGGTTTGCGCAGCGCGTTCTCCCTTAATAAACGTGCGCAGCTGGGGAATGGTATAGTCCGATTGATCGAGCGTATCCGGGGCAAAAATTACCTTTTCAGTTCCATCATTTTTATTGATGGCAAACACTCGGTAAGGCTTTATGGAATGAATTGGGGATTTCGGATTACTACCGATTCGATACTTAATAGCTTTTTCCTGAATCTCCAAAACATTCCCGTTTATCCTTTTCCCGTTCATCAGGACAAGAGTATCCTGAGCAGATACCTTTAGAAATGATAAAAATGATACAAAAATGAAAAATGACAATAAACTAAGTTTGCGCATGAAACCGGTTTAAAAAGGAATCAAAACTACATAAAAGTCATCTACGAATGTGAATAAAATAGAACGATTCGTAAATTCACATGGATTGTTTATTCGTATATCCCTCAATAATCTCTAAATTTGCACCTCTTTTTTAAAACCATAATTAATGAGTATTACTGATTTTGCAGGAAGGCACATCGGGCCGAACAAGAAAGATGTACAAATAATGCTGAAGGAAACAGGTGTTCCTTCTTTGGATGCCTTAATTGAACAGACCATTCCATCTTCCATCCGTCTTGGGAAAAAACTGAATATACCGGAAGGACTAAGCGAACATGATTTTCTTTCTTCTCTGAGAAAAACTGCTGCAAAGAATAAAATCTTCAAATCATATATCGGCTTGGGTTATCATAACTCTATTATTCCCGGAGTCATTCAGCGAAACGTTTTTGAAAACCCGGGATGGTACACGGCCTACACTCCTTACCAGGCAGAGATTGCACAGGGGCGTCTTGAAGCGCTGCTCAATTTCCAAACTATGATTCTGGATTTGACAGGCATGGAAATAACGAATGCCTCTTTGCTGGATGAAGCCACAGCAGCGGCAGAAGCCATGCATATATTCTTTGCCTCACGCACACGTGAACAGGAACAAAATGGTGCTAACAAGCTTTTTGTTTCACAGGAATGTTTTCCTCAGACTATTGATGTTTTAAAAACACGCTCTGCGCCTTTAAATATTGAATTGGTAATCGGAGACCATCTTACTTTTAAAGCGGATGAATCTTTCTTCGGAGCGATCATTCAATATCCTGCAACTAACGGAGAAGTGTATGATTACACAGCATGGGTAGAACAATTAAAATCAAAGAATATCCCCGTTGCAGTTGGAACAGATTTGATGGCTCTTGCTTTATTAAAAGCCCCGGGAGAATGGGGAGCAGCAATAGTATTTGGTAATTCGCAACGCTTTGGAGTTCCGCTTGGATATGGCGGACCGCATGCTGCTTTCTTTGCTGCAAAAGAAATTTACAAGCGCGAAATGCCGGGAAGAATTATCGGTGTAAGCATTGACACACAAGGCAACCGTGCGTTAAGAATGGCATTGCAAACACGCGAGCAACATATCAGAAGAGATAAAGCCACTTCTAATATTTGCACAGCGCAGGTTTTACTTGCAGTCATAGCCAGCATGTACGCTGTTTATCACGGACCGGAAGGCATAAAGGCGATTGCCAATAATATTCATCAGCACACAAAAAATCTCGCTGCAGGCCTTGAAGCCATCGGCTACAAGCAACTGAACAAAACGTTCTTCGATACTATTTTAATTGACGCAGGTAATGATTCAGAAGGAATAAAAAAGAATGCGCTTGAGGCAGGGATCAACTTCAGGTATGTTGGTAATACACAGATTGCTATCAACATCAACGAAACAACAGAAGAGTCAGATGTAAATGATATAATTTCTGTTTTCAAAAAATCAGCTTCAAAAGACAGAAAGGGAAGCGGATCCCCTACTCCCTGCTCCCTGCTCCCTGCTTTTAAACGCACTTCTTCTTTCCTCACACATCCTGTTTTCAACACACATCATTCGGAAACAGAAATGCTGCGTTACATCACACGTCTTGAAAACAAAGACCTTTCGCTCACGCACAGCATGATTCCTCTTGGTTCCTGCACGATGAAGCTGAATGCAACTTCCGAGATGATGCCGTTAAGCTGGCCTCTTTTCAGCAGCATTCATCCTTTTGTTCCTGTTGACCAGGCGCAGGGATATGCACAGGTTATCACGGAGCTTGAACAATATTTATGCGAGATAACAGGCTTTGCAGCCGTTTCTCTGCAACCTAATTCCGGTGCGCAGGGAGAATATGCAGGGTTGATGGTGATCAGACAATATCACTTAGGAAGAGGAGATAAGAATCGCAATGTTGCTCTCATCCCTCAATCTGCTCATGGTACAAATCCTGCAAGTGCAGTGATGGCAGGAATGAAAGTGGTAGTAGTAAAAACGGATGACCTCGGCAACATAGACATCCTCGACATGAAGGCAAAAGCAGAACAATACAAAGACACACTTTCTTGCTTAATGGTTACATATCCTTCTACGCACGGTGTGTACGAAGAAGGCATCAAAGAAATCACGAAGATCATTCACGACAACGGCGGACAGGTATATATGGATGGCGCTAACATGAATGCACAGGTTGGGTTAACCAATCCTGCCATCATTGGCGCTGATGTTTGCCATCTCAATCTCCATAAAACATTTGCTATTCCGCATGGCGGAGGCGGACCCGGCATGGGGCCCATCGGCGTTGCAGCACATCTTGCGCCTTTCCTTCCTTCGCATCCGTTGGTAAAAACAGGCGGAAGCACAACAGCAGTTTCCGCTGCTCCTTGGGGAAGTGCAAGCATTCTCATCATCTCCTATGCATATATAAAATTACTTGGAAAAGAAGGCGTGACCGATTCAACGAAGATTGCTATCCTCAATGCAAACTATATTAAATCACGCCTCGAAGATCATTACCCTGTTCTATATAAAGGCACGTATGGGCGCATTGCCCATGAAATGATTTTAGATTGCCGTCCCTTCAAAACCTCTGCAGGCATTGAAGTGGAAGATATTGCCAAGCGCCTGATGGATTATGGTTTTCATGCACCCACCATGTCATTCCCTGTCCCCGGCACGATGATGATTGAGCCGACTGAAAGCGAACCCAAAGAAGAGATTGACCGTTTCTGTGAAGCCATGATTTCCATCCGCAAAGAAATTGAAGATATTGAAAAGGGCATTGCCGACAGAAAAGATAATGTGCTTAAAAATTCTCCGCATACTGCATCTGTCATAACAGCCGATGAATGGAAACATTCTTATCCCCGTTCCAAAGCCGCCTTCCCGCTTCATTGGGTAAAAGAAAACAAGTTCTGGCCATCCGTTTCCCGCGTTGACAATGCCTATGGCGACAGGAATCTTGTTTGTGCTTGTCCTCCTATTGAAGAGTATAATGAGGTGACCGTTTAATATCTCCTTTCAAATTTATCGCAATTTTACAAAAATGGAGAACTTGTGCTTTGTGAGTGTTTATAATATAACAACTTTTTCTTATTAAAATAAAACGTAACAATGCCATTTATTCGTTTTGGCATTCCAAAATAATTTTGCCATACGATCAAAAATTCCTACGGTTCCCTCAATATTTCCGGTATTTACCATAGTAATGGTTCCGCCTGAAATATTTTGCAAAGTCAATTCTGTGCCATTTTGTATAGTGTGGCCAATAACATCTTGGAGTAACCCTGCGTTAGATATTTTAATAAGGTTTTCATTATTGTAATATAATTTATCAAGATCATTTATTTTAAAACAATACATGTCATTATAGGTATTGATCGGGTAAAAATTAGCTCCCATTCCTGTGTATATTATAAATTTATTAAAATACCAAACGATTTGAGATTCACGGGCAGGTGTATATCCATAATCAGCATGTCGTGTCCAGCTATCGGCAACAGGGTCGTAACTCCGAACGTGGGGACTAGCTGCTGAAATATCGCCTCCAATAAGATAAGCCACATTAAAAACGGTGGTAGCTTTTCCCTCAATTGGCAGAGCCGCAATTCCTGTTTTACCGGCAGGCGACCAACTGTTAGTGGCATCATCATATTTGTAGAATGACTGTGAATAACCATCCGCTACATAGCCATAATCTTTTACCCCATTGTTTAGGGTAAAAGCACATGATTGACGAATAGTATCAGGGTAATTTGCCTTTGCTGTCCATTTATCAGTTGATGGATCATATTGCCAGGTTTCATTTAATGTTTTTCCATCACAGGTTTTGCCGCCCACTACGTAAAATTTTCCATTCAGAATGAAAAGCCCGGAAGTAAATCTTCCTTTGGATGGTAAAGAGGTTACAGATGACCAGGTGAGAGTTTTAAGATCAAATTTCCACCAATCATTATAACAAGTTCCGGGATGACCATCACAACCTAATCCGGCGTAAATGGTGGATTCACCATTACAAGCCATTACACCTCCGCCTCTCTTCCCTCCGGCAAAAGAAGGCAATGAAGTCCAGCGATTGGTGGTAGCATCGAATTTCCAAAAATCTTTTAATGCAGTAGTAAAAGTCCCTCGCACCCAATTTGTACCTCCAAGAATAAAGCCATAATTAGCCGACTGACAGAACATTGCATCTGTTCGCGTGGGTGCAGGTAATGTATCAATTGGATACCAATTTGAAATAGATTTGGTTGCAGGATCAACCTGTTGAGCGATTGCATTCATTGAGACACTAAAAAAAGCAGTTGTTATCAAGAAGATGCAGAAGCTTCTTTTCATCGGCGAGATAATTTTCTTGGTTAGCCCCAAAACCTTTATCACAAAAATTAGCGGGGGACAATAGTCAACAGGATTCTCAGGAGCGGCCAAACGCCCAACTTTGTAATAGATCAAGCCCACACCATTCGCAGGCATCTGTCTATTCTCATGTAGATGCTTACTGATATTAAATGGTTGGGTGATTCTTAATAAAAACGTGAGCAAGATATTAAGTTTCTTTAGTTTGGCCCTGATCCAGTCACTGAAGTATTTGCTTACTTCGCTTTTGCCTTTATAGGTTGCAGCACCATTATTTACTTTATATATGATGTTTTCATTAGATATTGAAAGTAATTTGTTAATTTTATGAATGCTCCGGGCTTCCACGAGCGTATCATTTATTTTTATTATTTCAATGGTTGTCATGATGACCTCTCTTAATTTAATATTTGTTTAATTTAAGAACTAATTATTAAATTGATTTGTGCTGTTATTAAAAAAACTACTCATGCAGTCAGAATCCCCATACGAATAGTCGCATGGATTAACAGGACAAAGTTTCGCATAATGGAATGCGATCAATAAACAGATACTATTATGCTAAGGGAGGACCTCTGCTTGAAATGAAAATAACAAGAGGTGGCTGGTAAGACGGGATTAAAAAGGATATTATTTCATTAGAAGAAAAGATAAATTGATTTGAAAAAGCCGGAACTATTGCAAATCCGGTTCTAAAGTAAAATTTTACCCGACCTTTGCGATGGAAAGTATTGTCGCTTTGAGACAGCGATTTGTTTAAAGAAGACAAAGCGCTGCTTTGATCTCCTTCTTCTTTTTTAATTTCATTGAGGATACCTGTCGGATTATACTGAGCCACATGGTATATATATCCTGGCTCGAAAGGGAGCAGATAATAAACTACCAATAAATAAAGAGGAATGCTGACGGCTTTCCTTATGTTTTTTTCCAGCCTCACTTGATTTGTTTTCTATATATTTATTGTTCAAAGATAGAAAATTTATTTGTTTATAATAAATTCTCCGGATTGACAAACTTTGTTTTTGAAAAGAATTGTGTAGAAATATGTTCCATTGCTAAAATTATTTACATCTAAAGAATAATTATTATCTATCCCAACTTTCTTTTGAAACGTTGCATCACTATTTCTAATGAATAATAAGAATCGTCCCTGATTATTTGGTTGAATAAAATCAAAATTCAATTTCATGGCTGTCAGATCAGGATAGATTTTTAAGACATCGTAATCATTCCTAAATTCCATTATTGAAGCCGGAAGCATTCCACACAATGGATAAACATGTATTTCCGGCACACCATTATTGTGATATTTCTGTAAAAAAAGCTTAGGTCCTGCTGATGTATTTTTTATTGGTCTAAATTTATAAGAACCTCCATATATTCTACCAACCTGAAAGGGACGATTAGCACTATCAAGCTGAAAAAGTAACGTGCCATCAGTCCGGAAAATTCGAAACTTATGGTAAATATCATTAGGGTTATTGTAAGCATATTCAATGTTTGTAGAATCGCAATCAAATAATGTCTTTGATATATAAATTACGTTGAACCCCTTACAAATAGAATCAGTCACAGGGATTTGAATATTTAATAAATATTCACTCATATCCATATTATATAAACTAAAGCTATTTGTCTTAGGATTTTGAAAAACAAATTTTAAGTCATTATTCCCTATATCTGTGCGATAGAAGTAACCAATGGTTGTGGAATCAAAGGTTTGTTCTAAAGTTATTTGCGCATTTCCTTTGTTGCTTTGTATCAAAACACCGAAGAAAATAATGATTGATAGCCTTTTCTTCAAACATTTCCAAAACTTTTTCATAGTATTTATTGAAGGATTAAGAGATAACTGCCGGTAAAAGTAGTTGTTGAAATTCAGAAAAGCCACTAAAAAGTCATAGAACAATAAAATTCGTTGAGGCCATCACCAGGTCGCGAAGCTCCTTGTTGGGTTTTCCTATATGTAAACCTAACAGGAGAATTCCTACCTGTCAGGTGGTTAGTTTCACAATTTTAGATTTCAGCCCAAATCTTAAAGAAAAGGCGCTCTTTCTTTCAATAGTGAACGAAATGAAGTTGAAGTATTACACGAAATGGAGTTGAACAGTGCCTTTCGGACTGAGAAGCCGCAAGATGACGACGACGAAATGAACTGCAAGCACCGTGACAACTTTTGCTTTTTCAGCAAACCCGAAGGGCAAGAAGTTTCCTGCCAACCATAAGTAAGTTTTTATTCAGGCAGGATACTTTTTGAGTTGGCACTGTGCTTGCGGAATGAGGAGGAGGAACGCATTATAACCTGTTCGGGTTTGTGCGGTGGGCAAGTTGCCTTTAGAGCGATAGCGGAGAAGGCATTAAACAGATTCGTGGTGAAACACACGCAGGAGAATTTAAAGAAAGCCGGTATATTGTGTGCATTGATAAATTTTGGTTGCTTTGTGTACCTTAGTTTTAAAATGAGGTGTGATAACAATGAGTAAATTAACAGAAGACGAAATTATTATTATTTTAATGCGACATCTCGAAAATTGCGGATGGAAAATTGATAGTCATTGTTTAGGACAGCAACACGGCAACGACATTGTTGCTTTAAAAGCAAATACGACACTTATTGTCGAGGCAAAAGGTGCAAGAGCAAGCGACAGATCACCGACTAAAAGACGGGACCAGTTTGACAGCGGACAAATAAAAACTCACTTAGGGAAAGCACTTGTTAAAGTGCTTGACGAAAAACATCAAAATCCAAAATTTTCATTTGCGATTGCACATCTTGACGATAAGGACATAAGGAAATCAATTGGGCACCTGACAAAATTTTTTAAAACGTTAGAAATTAAACATTTTTGGGTATCGGCAGATGGAACTGTAATTGAAGAATAAAATATGAAGGCAGCGTTTCATTATTTAGTTAAAGCGAAGCTCATTCGGTACATCAATGCTGATGACATAAACTTTATTGAGATTGAAGAAAAGTTTGAGAACGAAAATCCAATTCTTGCGAGAGAAGCAGCATTTAATTTTTATCAAAATTATATTGATGTACTCCTTGAAAGCAAAGGTTTAAAATATCAATCAGATAACCAGGCACGAAAGGAACTTCAATCCTTTATTGACTCCGGGCCCAAGAAAAAGAAGGAAAAGACGGGCAATGAATCTGAAGATAAGCTTTCGGAATTATTCGATGATTTATATGATAGCACCTTTGGAAACGGTATTGGAGTTTTTTTTGTAATTGATAAACCCATAGCTGAAGCAAAAGAAAGTTTAAGAGATGAAGTAGGAGAGGAATCTTTAATTCATGGCATTGGATCTCATAATATATTTTCCGGCATTCAACATTTAATGGATGGTTTAGTAACTGAGTACAATTATTACAGAAGTTTTGGCTATTCAATTAATGACAAGAAAATAGTAGTTAACTTCCTGGAAGAAGGTGAGGAAGAACCATACTTGGAGGAAATATTAAAAACGCCTTTTGACTGGACTGAATTTGACTTACCGTCAGTTATAGCAACCCTTAGCGAGGTCGAACAGAAATGGTTGGAAGTAATAAATGGCGGTGAAGGAAAGAAGGTTGAATTTAAATCAACCTTGCGTTATCATATTCATCTCAAAACAGCTGACAAAATAATCGAGCATGAAATCGCTAAAACGATTGCCGCCTTTCTCAATTGCGAAGGGGGAATTTTAATTGTTGGTGTGGATGATGATAATAATATTCTTGGCCTTGAAAATGATTTTAGTTTATATTCAAAAAATCAGGAAGATAAGTTCTTTCAAGCTTTTAAAAATCTTCTTGAAAACTATTTTGGATTGGGGATTGTTGCCAGATTGAACTTTGACTTTGCCTCCATTCGCAAAAAACAAATATTTTATATTGAAGTGTTTGAAAGTAAAAACCCAATCTACCTTAATAATAAGGGGGCAAAGGAGTTTTATGTCCGGGTTGGAACATCCTCATCTCTTTATGACGTAGAACAAGCTGTCAATTATATTATTGATAGATTTTGAAAATTAAAAACCCCGCCGAAGGCAGGGTCTTTTAGGCAAACATGAAACAGAGCAGGAAAGATTTTAGATGCTTGGAACGGTAACGTTCACAGCGTCAGAAACAACGCCATCGCCGTCAGTGTTGACTGCACGAACCCAATAGAACCAATTTACAGAGGCGGCTGTGGTATTGGTATCAACGTAAGATGATTTGGTAGTCGTTGCTAAAACAGTTGCAGCACTGAAAATAGCAGTTGTGCCTCTGTAAAGTATGTAAGACTTTACATTACCTGCCGTGGCAGTGTTAAGTGGCTTTTTCCATTTCAACTTAACCTGGTTTTTGTTGAGCGTGCGAGAAGCAAAGTTATGGAAGTTCTGAACTATTTGAAGAACGCCTTGTGGTGTCTTCGTGTTTGCAAGCTGAAAGCCACTGCTTACAAGGATTGCAGCCATTGTTGGGTAATCACTTCCTGCTGCGAGCTGAGCAGTGTTCTGCACATATTGTGCTTCGGATTTCAGCATCTGAGAAAGTGTAAGCGCTTTGTTTTTAAGGTCAACAAGCTGAAGGTGTGAACCACGATTGCCTTTAGAACCCCACAGAGCGATTGCATTTACAACATCGGTGATAGCAGCTTGAAGCGCCAAGACTGTTGGAGAGGGCGTTGTAAAATTCAGGTTGCCAGAGAGACTGGTAACAACGCGATTGGCAAGATTTACGAGTGCTGCGTAGGCAGTTACTCTGGTTTTGATTGCGATGATTGGCTTAGACATGATTAGATTTTTTTAGTGATTAATTTATGGGTACAAAAATACAGTGATGGATAACCGCTTGTCAATAGCGTTAACGAAGGATAGGGAAGCATGGGAAAGCAATCGAATCAAGTTAATGAAAATGGGCTTCTTTTTTTTAGAAAATCTATTCCAACCACTTACTAAAATCAGGGCTACGCACTATCAAGTTGGGAAGTGAGGCGACCCCTAAAGGGAGACGAACGGCTGTCCAGCGAAACGAGGCGACTGTTTAGGGAGACGTAGTGAAAGCGGGTTATACGAGCAAGCCCGCCGCGCAATGGGGCGATGGCTCTCACACGAAGCAAAAGCGGAGTGTGAGAGCCGGAGACATACCCCTTTGCGCACAGCGGAGCGACTGAGGGAGTGAAGCCTCACCCCAGCCCTCTCCAAAGGAGAGGGAGTAAAGAGAGGCGAACGGTGGAAGGAGTGGAGCGAGGAGCGGCGGGTTGCGGAACACTATATATTCAATGCTATAATCTTTCGACCTCACCCTTTACCCTCTCCGAAGGAGAGGGGGTGGCTGTTGGCTGTTTGAGCGAAGTTCGAGAAGTGTAGCCGGAGTCGGACGAAGTCTGACGGAGGCGGAACGAGCGAACTGAGCGAATGTATTTGGCTGTTGGAGGGTGCTGCATACCGTAGGGAATGAAGGGAGCGTAACGTAGGCGTAGCATTTGCTACGCCGAAGTAAGCGGACGGAATGACTGAGGATATGCAGCTACCTCTTTGTTTTGAGCAGAACAGTGTCCCGATTTTTAGCGGGACTCTGTTTGCGATTGCATTAGGGATTGAAACAGAAATCCTTTTCTGTTTACAGAAAAGATTGTAGTGTAAAGCCTGACCTGAAAGGGAATGCCATCATTGATATTTGTTTTTCATAGGCAATCTGTGCGCTCATGACATTACCTTTTCCAATTTACTTTTCCATTTAACCCAGTCGGGCATGATTTGAGATTGCAAATCGAAAAAGGCGCTGCTGTGATTAGGATATTTTGTGTGACATAATTCATGTACTAAAACATATTCAATGCATCTTTTTGGTGCTTTGATTAATTCCGGGTTAAGGATAATTTTTCCTTTGATTGAACAGCTACCCCAGCGCTTATCCATGCTTCTTAATTCAACTTTGATTTCCTTCAGGTGATGACGGACAAACAATTTTTTACATTCATGCAGGTAGCTTTCAATCTTTACTGCTGCGTTATGCCTGTACCAATTATTCATCAGCTGCTTTACCCGCTTGCTGTCTTTCATTTTTGTGTAAACAAAAATGTAGTGACCTTTTAAGTGAACTGATTCCTTTTTTGATACAATGATCTTTAAGCGGTATTGCCGTCCGAGATATAAATGCGTTTCACCACCAACAAACTTCCGCGGCGGTGTTAAGGGTTGGAAAGATAAAAAATAGCTTTGCTGTTTTATTATCCAGCCCGCTTTCTGCTTTACAAGTACATTTAGTTTAGCAACAGAAAGATTGGGAGGGGAGGTAACTAATACAGATTGGTCAGGACGTACAGTAATGCCCACTGATTTCCGTTCCTTATATAAAATGCTGTATGCAATATCCCTGGAGCCAAAGCGGATTCTCTCTTTTGGTAAAACTTCGGATTCCATTTTATTTATATCTTTTTATTGCAACCTTTATTGATTCCTCGGCAATGCTGTCTATTTCAGCAGTTGAGAGGTCAATATTGTACTCGTTCTTTAAATCATAAAGCACATCGCCCACTGCAATGTTTACCTGACCAATTAAATCTTCGTTGTCTTTCCAATCAACCAAGGGCTTTCCATTATCAATTACCTTTTCCCTGATCACATTGTCAATTTCAATTCCTGCTTTGGCAGCAATTTCTTTTCCAGTTCCATTATCTTTAATCTTTTCTTTAATGGTTTCTAACGTGATACCGAAAAATGCCTGTGCCACTTCACGGTCACTTAATTCGGGCGGAATATCTTCATTGGTGTGATTCAGTACGGCATTACTTATTGTTTTTGTTTTTGAAAGGTATTCCGTTTCGGAAATTCTTTTCTGTATATAATCATTGATCGTATCTTTCAGCATGTCAGAAAACTTTTTGTAGAAAGCAGGATCTTCTTCCCACCTGACATTGATTGTTCTTTGCGTCCGGGTAGCAATGGTATCTGCTTTGGCAGCTTCACCAACTACTTTTTCCACTTCCTTCTGGAAACTTTCTTTATCGAAGATGTTTACCAATTCAGTAATCTTAATCACTTCGGTAGAAGTGATGTGTGTGTCAATCAGCTTTTGAACTTGCTGTTCGTACTGACGGTAATCAATTTCCTCGGAGAAGCGTTTCTTAACTGCAACACGGAGTTGCAGGAAAAACTTTGCATCTTCTTTGTATCTCAACACCTGCTTCTCAGGTGTATTTTTTTCAAAGTCAAAAGAGGATAAGGCGATTTTTAACAAACGCGCAAAGTTTGAAAGCTTATCGTAGAACAAGGTTCTTATTGATTCATCGCGCAAGAGTTCTTCGTAGGCAGACTCATCATATTTATTTTTTATTTCCTTAAAGATGTCCCATAACTCAGAATGTGCCTGTGGAAGCTTGCTTATTTCTTCCTTGATGTTAGTAATGGTGCCGATCAGGTCTTCCTGATCAAAATCTTTAAACACGTCATAGGCAGCCAATGCCATGTCAAGGTTCTCAATGATGCCGTAATAGTCAATAATGTAACCATAATCTTTGCCGGGATACACACGATTAACACGGGCTATTGCCTGCAACAGCGTGTGCGGACTTGAAAAGTTCCGCGTTATATACATAACAGTATTTCGCGGAGCATCAAAGCCGGTAAGGAGTTTATCTACTACGATTATTATTTCAGGTGATTCCTGTTTCTTAAAACTGTTGATGATGGTATCCTGATATTTTTTAGGACTGCCGTATTTGTCCATCATCTTTTTCCAAAATGCCACTGCCTTATCATTCGGAGCTTCATAGGCGCTGTCACTGCCTTCACGATCATCGGGTGCTGAAATCAATACTTCTGATGTTACATAGCCAATATCGTCGAGGTATTCCTTGTATTTAAGCGCTGCAACTTTTGAAGGGGTGACTAACTGCGCTTTAAATCCAGTTCCTTTCCAGTTGTCACGGTAGTGACGGCTGATGTCCCATGCCTGGCAATAAATTTTTTGTTCCGCTTCATTTAAGTGGTCAGCACGGCTGAACTTCTTTTTTAACTCTGCCTTTTGATAGGTTGACAATGGTTCCGAGATCATGTTGAAATAGGCATCAACAGGACTTTCGTTTACATTTTGAATTGCATGACGACCTTCAAACAAAAGCGGAACTACTGCCTTATCTGCAACCGCTTCATCAATGGTGTATGCAGGGTCAACAATGCCGCCGAATTTAGCGGCAGTGCTCTTATCTTTCTTCAGCAGTGGAGTGCCTGTGAATGCAATGAAACAGGCGTTAGGGAAAACTTTTTGAAGGTTGATATTGAAAGTATTGTACTGTGAGCGGTGTGCCTCATCAATGAGGACAAATATCTCCGTTGATTTCAAACCTCCTTTGATCTGTTTTACCGCTGCTTCAAATTTGTTGATGACAGCAGTAATGATGGAATCATCATAGAGCAACAAACCGACAAGGCTTGTATCGTCTGCTAACTTTTTTGCTTCCTTTGCTGTCAGCGATTCACCCACTAATTTTTTCTTGACTTCATTGGAGATGCCTACCGTAGCATTCTTTACACTCTTGCCGCACTTTTTAAACGTTTTGGTAATCTGATCATCTAAGTCAATACGATCTGTTACCAGCACGATTTTAGGATTGAGAATGTTTTTATCCATTGCAATCTGCTGAGCAAGCATGACCATTGTTAATGATTTGCCGCTGCCTTGTGTATGCCATATTACGCCTCCTTTGCGCCTGTCCTCTCCCGGCATAAATGTTTTGATGCGCTGCAAAACATTTTTAACGGTGAAGTATTGCTGAAACCGTGCTATCTTTTTTTCACCTTCATCGTAGATGATGAAATTGAAAATCAAATCAAGCAGGCGTTCGGGGCGACATAAATTATAAAGCATTTCATCCTGTGCTGTATATCGGCGTTCCTGCTTTTCTAATTCTTCAAAGTATTGCCTCACATACTTGAAGCGACCTGCGAACAATGCTTTTGTATTGCCCTCGGTGAGAGGAGTATTTTTAATGCGATGCAGCGATACCTTGTATTGCTTTTCTTCTTCAGATTGGGCGGAAGATTTTCCGCCCCTACCAAATTTTTCTTTCCACAAGCTCCAGAATTCTTCTCCTGTGCCGGTTGTTGCGTAACGTGCTTCATTCACTGCCAATGCCATTACCAATTGCGAATAGACATACAATGAACGGACGCCGTCTTCCTGCTGATTGCGTATGCTTTGGGAGATTGCCTGATCCAGCGAATCTTTAATGTCAGGGCGTTTACATTCGATCACTACTAACGGAATGCCATTGACGAATAAAACAATATCAGGGCGGTAATGTTCGGAGCTTGATGAGCGAAGCACATTGTATTCTTCTGTGACGTGGAATACATTGTTGGCAGGGTTTTCCCAATCAATGAAGCGAAGCGTAAAGCTTTTCTTATCTCCTTCAATTGCCTGCTCGAAGCTTTTACCCAAGGTGATTAAATCATACAGATGCTGGCTTGCAATCATGTAGCCCTCCTGCATGGGCAACTCTTTTAATGACTGTACGGCGTACTGAATATTGGAATCTGAAAACTTGTAGCTGCCGCTTTTGTAATTGATGGTATTGATATTTTGCAAAGCATTGCGCAAAATATTCTCCAACAATACGGAGGATGTTTTATTGCCACGGGCTTCTAATGCTTTGGCGGGGGACAGGTATTGAAAGCCCAGGTTAATGAGTAATTGCAGGGCGGGTATTTGCGAAATATGCTCTTCTTTAAAGCTGGGTGTTTCCATTTTATAAATAAATTTTTTCTAATTTTGCTTCCGTCTTACCCAAAGGGCAAGGCTCTGGCCACGCAAGCCGTACATGCGCTCCGCACCAACAGGGTGCGGTTTTATTTAACTCTCTAAATGTTGTTGACATAAATAGTATCTTTATACCTCCACTACAGTAAAACTAATTGGACCCGGGTGTCCCGGATCGGTAAGAAGCCAAACCTTGTGTTTGGCTTTTTGCTTTATTGTCACCATTTAGTTGAGATCAACAAAATAGTTTTTATAGAGAATTTAACCTTCAATACAGAGAATTCTTTTCCCATTTTTTTGATTAAATTTCAATGGTTTTATCATTTTCGGGTAGAATACAGGGAATTGATCGGGCATTAGTTTGTCTATTTGTTTGACTAAAATGGAAGCTATCAGAACACGAAATTGCCTTCAAAATCAATGTTCTACAGAAAATAATGTCTAAATAAATGTCTAAAATGTCTATGAAAATGTTTAATTTTTTTATCATTTCAGCTTCTTTTTTTGATTTTAAACATTTTTTGTCACTGTTTATCAATGACTTACAACAATATGTAATGTAACCATGGTGCATTTGCATCGTAAGTATTGTATCTTTGCATCGCTCATTTTACCATTTGGATAAAGGAGTTTCGGGGCTCGATACATCATGATATGTATCGAGCCCTGCGTTTTTAATGGACTTCCGGCAGTTTATTTTTTAATAGTTTCTTTATCTTTTTCTCTCCGTATTCCTTATTAAGATAATAAGCGGTAACCAGGTAATAATCCTTTTGACTTCGCTGAGGATCCAGAACAATTATGTATTTCTGCTCAACATCATAAATATAAGTTCGGATAATGTCCTGCCTTTTCTTCTGATCCCTCTCCTCCGCACTGAAAACCTCAACATTGCTCTTTTTTTGTTCTTCTAAATGAAATCTTATCCAGTGCAATCTTTGTGACCTGTCCATCTCGAAGAATCGTTTAGGATACGTTTTCCCGTTTTCACCTAGCACCTGAGTTTCTTCGGTGGTTAGGTGCTTGAAAAGTATAGTCATAGGCGGCTCTTCACCCGTTACAGGCCAGATAATCTTTGTTCGAAAGTTTAATTCCCGATTATCTTCAATATCTCTTTTAAAAATACTATAGAGTGATTCTTTTCGTTTAGCGTCATTCAGATGAGCCAACTCCAACAGTTCCGGATATTTCTTTAATAAATTTAATGGCATGGCAATTATTTCAGGTCAATAAAAAACAGGTTAAACTTTTGATGATCCTTTGAAGTGGATTGAGTTAACGGGTGCTTGCTGTGTTGTTGTATTTTTTCAATGATTTTGACTTTGGCAATAACTTTATCTAATCCTCTTAACTTGTATGACAACGCTCCTGTAATGATGTCTGTTAATTGCATTAATTCACTTTCATGTGAATGTATATTCTGGAGGTTGCGAACGGTAATGAAATTATTGTTCAGAAATTTTTTAAGTCCATTTACTTTTTTTGCACTTCTTGTGTCCTTGATGTCGAGGTAGATATTGTAATTATGTTCAGGAATCAGCTTTTTGTTTAGCAACTGGAAATACATTTTATAATAAAAATCGTCATGGCTTTGATTAAACTCTTCATGTCTAAGCTGGCTTTTATCTATTACGATTGCCCTGTATTGCAAATCGGTGGCGAAGAAATAATCTATCAGATCGTTATAAAGCGGATAAGCTGATTTTGACAAACCAGTCCATTTGGTTTCGTAAAAGACAAAATGCTTGGCTTTTAACTGACGGATATTTTTTGAATGGAGTTTTACCTGGTTGTAAGCACAGCTTACATACCCTATGAGCATGAAAGGTTGTTTGTCATTTTCTAAATGACAACTTTCATCACAATAAAAGTTAAAGGTTTTATTTATCATTGCTTTTCTCTTTATTATTTTTTAAAATGAAATGCCATTATTTCAAGTTGTATCACCTTAGCTTTGTCACCGGGGAAATGAAATTCATAAGCGAATGAAGAATCATCTTTGGTGTTTACTTCCTTTAAATAGTATTTGTGCTTTATTGCCTCCTCTTTTATGGTAGAAAGCACTGTCGAAAAATCAACACGTTGAACAAATAGTATTAGCGCAGCTTTTGAATCGCGCCAGGTTAGATACCTGTCAAAAAGCTGGTCAATAGCATCGTTCATTACAACTGCGCCATCCCAATACTTGCATTCTGCAACAAACAAATTTGTGCCGTCCTGATATTTTAAGAGGATGTCTGTTTTTCCGCTTTTGTTAAATGTTTCACCAGTGGCGGTTGTTGCATCATATCTTGTTTCCAAAAACATCAGAATATTATCACGCAAATCTTCTTCGCTCTTATCCTTGTAGGTAGCCGGTTTCTTCTCCATGGATTTGCCAAGGTCATGAATCACCTTTAAAATGTCCTTGTAAACTGAGTCAGGAAAAGAAGGAACACCTGAAAAGACTTTCTTATCGGAAACAACAGGCTGAGGGATGATTTTTCTTTTTATCGAAGGAACAGAGTAAATGGAGTCCGTATCGTTGTTCACTTTTACATTTATTTGTTCAAAGAACTTGTTCTCTTTCAGGTATTTTTCTTTTACAGCTTTGAAATACATTTCGACCAATCTTGGAAGATCATAATTCCATTGTTTTACTTCCTTATTTAAATTCGGAATATTTATCAATGCGTCATTCAAAGCTCTGCTCCGGCTGCCAGAATAGACTTGCGGATCAAGAGTATAAACTTCTACTGATAATATCAGGGAGTTATTTTCAGAATTAACAGTAATCGGGTGAGATACTATGGTTCTTGAACCAGGAGCCATCTTAAATAAGATTGGGGATCCACTATATTTATAAACAGAAGATATTCTATACCCCTCGACCTTGGTTCCTTCACCCCGATGATTTTCACCATGAAAATATATTTTCTCCGGTTGCAATGTTTCAAAGTCAACCCTATCAACAGCCAACTCATTCAATGTATATTTCTCAATAAGATATTGCGTGTATTCGTTTTCAACTATTTTTAAAATATAATCTTTCGGCTGAGATTCAATTTCACTTTTTAATTGGTTACGGTATTCGTCTGTAAATTCAGAGAATCGCTGCTCTGCCAGTGCATTAATTGTAACGCTTGTTCTGCTATAAATCATAATTTTTGAATTTTAATATACCACAAATAAATAGCATAAATAAAAAATGTAAATGCTTATTTAATTTTAACTCTCACCTTCCCTGTCAACAACACCTGCATCAACCCTCTTTTCTGCTCCTTTAGCTTTTCTGTTTTGGCTTTTAACAGTTGTATTTCATTGTCGGCTGCCTGCAATACTTTTGCAATGGCAGCTTGTTCTTCTTTCGATTTTGGAAGATGTACTTTCACGATTTCAAAATCTTTAAACTTGCAATTCAATGTATCGTCAACTAATCCCTGAGAGTTACGCCAAAAGAGATTCATCAACTTTGGTGCTTTGAGAAGGTAGGAGAAGAAAAGCGAGTCAGCATTTTTCTTAGGGGTAACAATAGTGTAGGCAGGACTTACAATTCCTTCCAACTGTGATAATGCACTTCTGCCTTGCCACATACGCATCGTGTTGTAACCAATATCACCGGGGCAAATTCTTTTGTATTTTGATTTATCTTCGTTTGAAGTATCTTTTTTTATTGAATCTGATTGCGGATAGATCCCATTTGCTCCAACGGAAAGAAGAGGCAGATCAAAATATTTTGTTTCTGTTCTTTCAGTAAATATATCACCTAAGAGAAATTCCTTCCATTCTCCGGCAAATCCCTTTAACCTCTTCTTCCCGGACAATAAATTTTGCATCAGCCATTTTTTCTGCAATTCTTTTTTAGCAATGAGTGAATTGTTTTTGTTGATGCCTGTGTCCATCAAACTGAGGATGTGGGCAATGGCTTTTTGTTCGGGGAGGGGAGGCAATGGACATAAAATCTTACCAAGCGCATCCTTTGTTAGCTTATATCTTCCAGCACCTTGTCTGGTTAAATGGGGCGTTAACTCTCTATGGTTAAAAAAATAAAAAAACCATTCAGTTAGATTTTCCTTGCCTTGGATAATATGAGCATGATTATTTACATTAAATTTCCCTTCGACAAGAATTGTCATTGGCAGCTCTCTCCATTTTAGAAAATGGTCGCCGTCTTCACCAATTAAAGCATATTTTCCTTCTATTCTATATTCATTAATATAGCCCTGAATCTTTGTTGGTCCATAATAAGGATATATCCCTTTAACTTTCTTTCTTTCTTCTTCGCTTATTGGAAGCCTTAGATTATTACAAATCTTGAATGCCTCTCCAACGGATTTTATCTCCCAATCACTTGGAATATCACCAATGGCAGTATGCTTAAGTTTTTGTTTGGGTTGTTGCAATGTAGGGGTGGGCATAATTAGTTATTTGTTACCGTAAAAGGGGTTTGTTGATGTTTTGATTACTCATTTCTTTTTCTTTTTCACCTCTCCTAATTTCTTTACTTCTTTATCAAAATCGCTTTCTATGAGGCGGTCTTGCACAATGCGGTATTTATCAAATTCTTTTTCAGCCAATGCCAATGCTATTTCATGCGATACTTTGCCTGCATCTTTCAATATAGCCCGTTCATTAAATTTTAAAAAGGCATCCAGCCGCGCTACCCAATCTTTCATATACATGACAACGCCTTTCTGCGCCTGGCTTTCGGCATAGTCTAAATACATAGTTACAATTCTGTTCAATCCATCTAATTCTTTTTCATTCAAATAGTTTTTTGCAATGCCAATATCTGTTTTTCTGATTTTGCCGCCGGGTGCATTCTTCCAGGTATTAAGCCCCATATTGGTTTTGTTGCTATCCACTCTTGAAGCCACTATTTCAGCGGCAGTGTGCCCTGTAATTGCCCAATGCAATTTGTTTTGAACGATGGCGAAAAACTGTTCGGTTAATTGAGCATCTTTTTCATAATCAGCACTGCATTGCGAATAGATGTCTGTAATCTTCTGATAAAACCTGCGTTCGCTTGAACGAATATCACGGATACGGGCAAGCTGCTCTTCAAAATAGTCTTTGCCAAAAATATTTTTAGGATTTTTTAAACGTTCATCATCCATCGTAAAGCCCTTGATGATGTATTCCTTTAGCCGTTCAGTAGCCCATATACGAAAGTGTGTGGCTTGTGTGCTGTTTACGCGGTAGCCAACGGAGATAATAACATCCAGATTATAAAATTGTGTAGCATACTTTTTGCCATCAGCAGCAGTATGTTCCAAAATGGAACTAACTGAATTTTCCTGCAACTCTCCCGATTCAAAAATGTTTTTCAAATGCTTGGTAACAGCCGGTCGCTGAACACCAAATAAGTCGGCTATCTTTTGCTGTGTAAGCCATATTGTATCATTTTGTAAATAAATCTCCACTTTCACCTTTCCGTTGGGAGTGGTGTAGAGTAATATTTCATTGAACCCTGCTTTTGCTATTTCGTTTTTTTTAGCCATTGCAATGATGTCTGTTTATAAATGTCAGGACGCGTAATTCAAGGTAATAAACCAACATGGTTTATTGTGCAAAAAAAGGTTTATTATATTGATTTTCATAGTTTAAGATTCAATTATTTTATTTCCATATAAATGTTGTTCTCCGTACTTTACATATCCCAATTGATTGGTGAGCAATCGTGTTTTGCCAATTTCAAAATCCGGGGTGTTGGTATGATGATGGCCATAAATCCAATAATCAATATTGGAGGTTTCTATAAAATCAAATAACTCTGTGGCGAATGCCTCGTTGATAACATCGCCTTTGTATTTTTCAGGATAGTTTAAAAAGGTGGGAACGTGATGCGTTACCATGACCGTTTTATTTTTGTCATTATGCTGCACTTCGCTTTTAATGAATTCAAAGCTATCCTGATACAGTTGGTTGCAATGAGCCGGAGTAAAAGTTTCTCCATTAAATTTCACTACCTGGAAGTCGGATACGTTTTGCTGAATGGTACACTGATTTGCAGGACTAATTTTAGACCAGAGCGTGGAGAAAATAAACTTTACATCAGCGTGTGTAACAGATATATTGTTCACTATGGCAACATTGCTTCTTATCTTTTCATTCAGCAAGCCGCTCCTTTGAGAAGCGTCAGCATGATAGTATTCATGGTTGCCCGGAAGCCAATAAGTAAATTCAAAATGGTCGGAAACGAAATCAAAAAAATCGGAATGCTTATTCATTACTTTAAAAGGAACAATATCACCGGCAAGCAAAAGTATTTCACCCAATGGCTTTACCGGGTTTTCATCAAGGAACTTTTTATTCTCCTTGAATTCCAAATGCAGGTCTGAGCAATATTGAATTTTCATTTTATACTCCGAGCTCCTTTAAGTATTTATCCATTTGCGACTGCACTGTTTTTAATTCGGTTTCCAGCACAACAATTTCCTTTTGCACCTGGGCAATGTTTACTTCGGGTTCTTCTTCAAAGGTATCCACGTAACGCGGGATGTTGAGGTTGAAATCATTTTCTTTTATTTCATCCGGTTTTGCAACGTGAGCGTATTTCGGAATATCCTCACGGCTACCTTTGCGGAAAGCATTGTAGGTGTCCACTATTCGTTGAATATCCTTTTCACGCAGGCGGTTTTGATTTTTACCTGCTTCGAAATCCTTGCTTGCATCAATAAACAACACATCTTTTGTCTGCTTGCCACGATTGAAAATGAGTATGGCTGCGGGAATGCCTGTGCCAAAAAATAAATTGGATGGTAAGCCGATGACAGCTTCCAACAAATTTTCCTCAATGAATTGCTGCCTGATTCTTCCTTCGCTGCTGCCACGGAACAACACACCATGCGGCACAACTACACCTACCTTGCCATGCGTTTCATAGGTGGTTTCAACCATGTGGGTGATGAACGCATAGTCAGCTTTGCTTTTGGGCGGCACGCCTCTCCAGAAGCGGTTGTATTTATCTGCGCTTGCAATCTCTGCGCCCCATTTATCCAAACTGAAGGGAGGATTTGCAACGACTATATCAAACTTCATTAGCTGATCGCCTTCGAGGAGCTTTGGGTTGTTAAGCGTATCACCCCATTCAATATCTGCCTTGTCCATTTCATGCAGGAACATATTCATACGGCATAGCGCCCATGTGCTGCCGTTGTTCTCCTGCCCGTAAAGCGAAAAGTTATCATTTCCTACTTCATGAGCAACTCGAATGAGCAATGAACCGCTACCACTGGTTGGATCGGAAATACGAGCACCGGGTTTGGGTTGCAATAACTTTGCAAGCAGTTGTGCCACTTCTTTTGGCGTATAAAATTCCCCGCCTTTCTTGCCAGCATCACTGGCGAAGTTTGCAATGAGAAATTCGTATGCATTGCCTATGATGTCGTGGTTGTCGAGATGAGAAGGGCGTAAATCAAGTTTATCATTTGCGAAGTCACTGAGCAAATTTTTCAAGCGCACGTTGCGCTCCTTGACGGGACCAAGGTTGTTAGAATTAAAATCAATGTTACGGAAAACGCCTTCGAGCTTGGAGCGGTTGGCTTCTTCGAGATCGTTTAATGCGATGTTGATCAGTTCACCAACATTATTATCGTTGCGCTTTTCAAACAGGTAGTCGAACGTGCTGTGTGCAGGCACTAAGAAGCGTTCGTGATTCAATGCACGCTCCGTGCGTTCTTTATCGTTGTTGTATTTTTTCATGTAGTCTTCCCGCTTGTCCTTCCAAACATCGCTGAGGTACTTGATGAACAACATTGTAAGGATGTAATCCTTGTATTGCGAAGGATCAATAACTCCACGGAAGGTATCACATGCCTTCCATACCATGTTGTTGATTTCTGCCTGGGAAATTTTGGTTGCCATATTTATTTTTGAATTAATTGATTAAACAATGATGAATAGAACAGATGCTTTTTTTCCATGAGCTGCTCCGTTATTTTTTTTTCTTCCTCCCATTGCAGCATCAATTTTACAATTTTTTTCTGCTGATCAAGCGGAGGCAATAGGATTTCGATTTCCGCTAAATCTTTTTTGTTGATGTGAGGAACGGTTGTGGTTCCGGTTAAACTGCGAAGAAGCTTCTGAGTTTTGAGGTCGTTTAAATATAGCACTAAGTAATCGGACAGAACTTTATGAATGTCGGGTTTGATCACGAAGAAAATAGATGAAGCAACAGCCGGTCCAAAGGAGCCGGTAAATTTAAGAGCGGTATTGCGGACTCCTTTTGCGGCAAATAAAATGTCATTATCTTTGAGCAAGTGATTTGGAGAAACCGTATCTTTGGAAAGGAAAGCAGATGGATGTTCGAAGCTAAAGTTTATGGACTGTATGTACCTAACCTCTCCTTCGGGCTTAGGTTTGTCATAGAAACCAAACTGAATATCTGCTACACTTTTAAGACTATTGAGCATGTTATATTTGATAATATTTTGTAGTATTTAGATAAAAACAGTGCAAAGGTACGAAAAATAGTTCATTAAAAAGCATTGTATTTTAATAAAAAATACAATTAGTTGATAATCAGCGCAAAAATTTACCTGCCTTCAAGGGATTTCTAATTGAACCAAACGAAGGCTGAAAACTATAAAACGGCAGCAAATCCGGAATGCTGCCATAAATACAAACCGTACAAAGTGTACAAACTATGCAAAGTGTACAAAGTGAAGGGGGATAAGTTTGTAAGGTTTGTACACTTTGTAAACTTTGTACGTTATAGTTTTTCATACTTGCCGTATTCGGGGAGCTTAGAAAGGAATTTACCGAGGAATGATTTCAGGTATTTGTCAACGGTACTTTCTGCAAGTTTATGATCCTTGCCTATTTTAATGGCTTCCTGTCGGGTGAACTCTTGTGGCAAAGTATCGAAGAGTTTCTGTTTTTGAGGTTCTAATTTAACACCTGTGCCTTTGGGCAGGTGTTTGAACATGAGAATCGCGTGTTGAAGATAAACAGCAGCCAGGGTGAGGGCAATTTGAAAGTCCACATCATCGCAGATGATGTGGCTGTCGGCAACGCCATCTTCAAACTTGCGGATGGCTGTGATGACCATTGAGATTCTGAAAGCAATAAGTCCTAGGCGCATGAGTGTGCCTGAAAAATCTTCGCTGATGAAGGTAATGGCGTGGTTGAGGCGTTGGGTAAAGAATGAGTTTAACTCATTCCATTGCTTGGTAGTCAGGTCGAAGGAGGTTGGTGATGCTTCGAGGTATTCAATCATTGTTTTGACCTGCTCGGAGAGCTGGCTGAAATGATGTGTGAGATTTACCCGGTTGCCACTTGGAGAAACATCCCTCCATTTCATTTCGGAACGAAACACATAGAAGATGAAGCGGCTGAATAAGCCGTCTTCGGATGATGATATGAGAGACAATACCTGCGAAGGTGTTCCTGCCAGCGCAACTGAAAGTTGCGGTGCATCAATCTCTATGTGTTCGTTGTTGGTCTTGCGGTTGTAGGTAATTGGTTCGTGATGAAATGCTTTGCGGAGCATTTCAGAATAGCCGCCCCAATCCTGTTTGAAGGTTGCGGAGAGCGTGTCAGATTCCGTTTCACAAATGATGCCTTTACCGTCAGCGTTCTTCAACATTTTGATAACTGCTGCAGAACTTGAATTTGCGGGAATATATAGCAACTTGAAATCGGGTTCTACGGGTGGCTCCTCCGCACTTTTATTTTTTGAATCGCGCATATCCATTTTGTATTGCTGCATGGCAATCTTGTATTGCTTCTGTGCTTCCTGATTGTCGGCAAGTAATTTTTTGTGATATGCTTTGCCTAAATCCCTGGCAGAGGTAAGAGCGCCTTTCCCGCTTGCGGGTGGCGCGATGCCAAAGCAGTTAAGGTTTGCGTAAACAGTGCGATGGTCATAAGCGCCCGATACATTACTTATACAACCACTTAGGATGGCAATGGCACCGGTGAGGAAAAGATCTCTTTCGCGTTTGTTTACAAAGGCGTTGCAGCCACTTTGCAAAATATCTGGAAGTGATGTAATCACTTCATCGGGTATATAGGGTGTGGAGGAAAGGAGGTCGCTAAATTCTTCGGCGGCCTCGCCCCCAGCCCCTCTCCGAAGGAGAGGGGAGTCAGCCTCAACCACCTTCTCCGAAGGAGAAGGGTGGCGTACAGAGTGTGCAAACTGTGCAAACTCTGTGTCGTGATGCTTGTAAGCTGAATTGACTGCTGCTGTAACTTCTTTCAAGTTAAAATTATAGTCGCTTAAAATCAGAAACAAGGCATCATCATAAGGAATGCCGACTCTGTTGCAGTTGCAAGCTAAGTGGTAAACGAAATTGTTGCGATTGCCTTCGGAGAAGGCAGCAACATTTTCGGTGAACTTGATGGCGTTGCGATAAGATTCTGCGAAAGCAAAATCATCAATTGCCGGAAGCGTGTGTTGGGATTGTTGAGGCGTGGCTTTTTCTTCTTGCCGTACAGTTGCAGGAACTGCAATCTGTACGTGAAACTTTTCATTTGAAATATTTTTATGCGCCAACGGATCATAAGAGTAGAAGCAAAGGCGTGTAACATCTTTGCCAGAACGGTCAATCGAAATGTTTAATTGAGATTGATAGTAGTCTGCTAATTGATTGTAGGCGGTTTCGTGATGTTCGAGTGTGCTTGTAACCTCCGCAATTATTTTCAAATCGTTTCCCTTCGGACTGCGAAAGCAACAGAAAGTATAAGGAATAGAAGACGCTTTGTAAAAAGCGTCTTCTAACTGATCAGGAGTAAGATTATCAAGATCAAGCACGATGCATTGACTGTAAAATGAAACGTGCACAGCTTTACGACCTCCGGAAAAAGTTGCCGAGGGTGTAAACCCTGGCAACTTTTTCTTTAGGTCATCGGCACCAGCTTTATTGCCGGAGGCAAAAAGCTGACGGACCTCCTCCACTTCACTTTTGTATTTACCCTGCATTATCTCTTTGGAGATGGCAAGCAGGGATTTGTCTTCAACCACTACGTTGAAGTTGCGGAACACTGATGCTTTCATATTTGCTCACCTTATTTTTTGAAAGCTTTGTTGTAGTGCCTGCTCAACAAATCCTCGACATCGGAGAGTTTGTAGTAAATTTTGTTGCCCACCTGACTGAAGGAGATAAGCCCGGTGTCACGGTAGTTTTGCAACGTGCGCTTTGAAATTTTCAAGAGTAGTAAAACATCTTGATTGTCTAACCATGTTTCAGACGGTTGTTTTTCTTTCTCGTCTAAGCGGTTGCGGATTGCTTTCAGTTCTGCTTTTAGCTCCTGAAATACTTCTGATTGAAATGTGATAACTTCCATAATTTTATTTTTTTAAGGTTTAACAATGAATATGGAAGCAAAGGTGAAACGAGTTATCCCGCTTTATACAGCCGGCGGGATAAGACCTTATATTTTGTGAAATTCATTGGAGATTTAGCGAAAAAATAATTACCAACAATTTTGTTTTGGCGGGATACGGCGGGATAAATTTGTTATGGGGGCAATATTCTCTTACGCTTTGCAATGTTCAGCAATGTAACGTATCGCTTTTTTTCGAAAGGCATTGCTTGTTTCGGAGAAATCGAGTTTTGATTTTAGTTCAAGACCTATCTTGTCGGCTACCAGGGCGCAAAGGCAATTGATGCTGAGTTGAGGTAAAATGTTTTTCTCTTTCAATGCTTCTACTATGCCTCGCAAGGCGCCCTTTTTGCGAGGGCCTAATTGCGATTTTCCATTTACTGTGATGCTCATTTCTTCAAGCATGTTCATGATGAAGGCGGCTTTGTTTTTAATCAGCAGGTTGTCGAAGTTTTTTTCAGCTTTAGTTCCGGAGGTCGGTTTGTCTTTGGTGGTTGGTTTTTTAAGAGCAGGGAAAATGCTATAATCAACATTATCTGCGCATGCTTTTAATTCCTCACAGATTGCGGATAAATCAATTTTAAACTTGATGCAGCACAATTGAATTTCACGGAAGATCAATTTGAAAAGCTCATGACATTGCACTGCGTATGTCTCAACCTTGTTTAGTTCCTTCACTATGCCGCTTTTGTTTATGTGTGTAAATGCTTTGACTTCCGGCGTGCTGTGGCTAATGATGCCTTCAAAAAGTATTTCTTCAAATTCTTTGAAGAAATTTTGCAGATCCCAAAATTCAAAAATGTAATGAGAGATTATATCGTGCTTATTAGATGCTTTACGTGCCTTCAGTATGTTTTTATTTAATTCCTTCTTGAAAGGGGTAATGATTGTGGTGCTGAAATTAAATTCGGGGTTCAATAATTCCTCAATAATAGCAAGGTCTGCGGAGGCAGGCCGGTGCATAAGGCGTGAGCAATTTTCTAATACGTCTGTATTTATATCGGTCTTCACGGTAATGCACGAAATTGCGGGGAATGATTCCGTAAAAATAATCAATCGGGGTATGGAAAGAAAAAAAACCTGCCTTTTGGAGGCAGGTTTTTTTTCAACAGCTTCAAGTTAATTAAAAACTGACATCGCCTTATCTAACTCACTACTAACGATCTTCGCATAGATTTGAGTCTCTTTTATTGCTGCATGGCCCATTAACTTACTAACATGTTCTATCCTCATTCCTTTAGTTAATGCCCGTGTTGCCCATGTATGACGGCTTGTATGGAAGCTTAAATGTTTCTCAATCTTGGCAAGTTTGGCAAGCTTCTGCAAATCTTTATTCGTGTATGCTGTGGCTGCTGAAATAGCGTTGTGAATATATAGAGGACTTTTTTCATCAGGACACATTTTAAGCAATGGGAAATAAAGTCGTTGCCGGTGCTATTTTCCCTCTTGTAGAAATTGATAATCTGCAAAGCTCTTTCAGGCAACATGATTGAAAGCGGGGTTTGCGTCTTGTGGATTTTGATACGAATCTTTTCACCATCAAAATTATTCCAACGCAACTGAAGCACATCGGAAATTCTTAACCCTCCAGCATAAGCGGAGAATACATATATATTCCGATGGTGGTTTATCATAAAACTTTCTGTGAGCACCAGCGAATCAATTCTATTCAATTCCTCCTCTGTAAGATATGCCCGCTGCGTCTGCTCTGTTTTCAACTTCATCTTATTGAAAGGGTTTATCTCTGCAGGAATCAGATCTTCCCGCACTGCATTATTAAAGATGGTTCTAAATACTCTCATGTTTGCATGAATGGTGTTTACCCGGTTCTTTAACTCTGACTGCATGTAGTATTCATACTCTTTTAGAAAGCTGACGGTAAGCTGATCAAAGGTTATCCTGCTGCCTTTTACATACTCCCTCAGTTTTTGAATTACTGATTTTGCCCTGCCATGACTTCCAATCTTGCCGGATAACTCGAATAAGGAAACAAACCTATCAGCATAAGGAAAAAACTCAACGGATGCTTTGCCTTTGATAGATTGCTTGATGGCTCCGGTGTTTGCATTTTTATTTTCTGATTCAACGTCAATCGCCCATGCCTGTGCTTCTGCAAATTTCTGAGCGATGTAATTATTTATTCTGGTAAAGTTCGGATGTGATTTTTTTACTCGCTTCTCTTTTTCATCCCATTGCTCAGGGCGGATGCGGTAATCAAGGAAGACAAATTTTGCTACTCTGTTTTTGATCAGGCGGATGCACAAAGGCGCTTCACCTGCTGAATTTATTTTTGATGTGCGGAGAATTATTTTTATGGTTGCCATTGGATTTGATTATTAGTAGTTTGGAAAATGGGTACAACATTGGGTACAACATTTGCCGTTTTGCTCTGCATCTGATAAAATCATGATGCAAAGGTACAGCAAGTAAACTACTGATAATCAACGTAATTGGTGCAATGGAGGGCAAAGGGGAGGAAAGAAATCAGTCCCAGCGGGAACGAATACATGCAGTGGTTTCCTGCAAATCAAAAAGCGTGCGCCCGCAGCTTGGGCAGCTTATATATTCTGTTTTTGAAATACGTGTGCGTGTTGCCTGCAGAATGCCGAAGGAGGTGGAGTTAACAACAGCAGGAGAAACAGTGTTTTTAGTTTTCAGCCAGATGCAATCTCCAAAGCCATCAATAAACAAAGCTCCTGAATCAGTGGAGGCATACAAACGAAAAGTATCTTCATTCAACCCAACATAATTTCTTTTGATGATTACGGGAATGTTGGAGTTATTAAGCATCAATTCCAAAAACATCCTTCGCTGCTCCGCCATACCATGCTCATTGCTTGTTTCAAAGATCAAAACAACTGTCGAATCCAAACTTTGAACTTTGAACTAACGTCTTCGCATCAACGACAACAAAATTCAACTTGTCAGATTTCTTATTTGTTGTAAAAAACTCTTCCCTATCAATCTCCCTTTTAAAAACTGCTTTAATTCCTACCTCGTTAAACTGTAAGCTGTTCTCCTTACCCTGCTCTCTTTTATTATCTTGCAGCGATTTTTAAAAACTATCTACGAATACGAATAGGGAGCCATTCGTATATTCGTACATATTAGTAATTAGTAGATGTAATTTAAAAGAAGATAATGAGTGTTTACGAAAAGTATGAAACGGTAATAGGCCTGGAAATACACATCCAATTGCTTACGAAGAGCAAGGCGTATTCATCGGATTCAACAGAATATGGTTCTATGCCGAATACAAATGTATCGGTGATAACGCTTGGGCATCCCGGCTCATTGCCGCGCGTGAATAAGCGTGTGATTGAATTTGCTGTAAAGCTTGGATTGGCTTGCGGAAGCAGCATTCGCGAGGTGAGTCATTACGCACGCAAGAATTATTTTTATGCCGATCTTCCGAAAGGATACCAGATTACGCAGGACACAACGCCTGTCTGCACAGGGGGGCACATTCTTATAAAGACGAAGGATGGTAATGAGAAAAAGATTGGGATCACGCGCATACACATGGAAGAAGATGCAGGCAAAAGCCTGCACGACCAGGATCCCTTTGATACGCTTGTGGATTTGAACCGGGCAGGAGTGCCTTTGCTGGAGATGGTTTCAGAACCGGAGATAAAGACTTCGGATGAAGCGTATGCTTATGTAACGGAAGTGCGGAAGCTGGTGCGTTATTTAGAAATATGCGACGGCAATATGGAAGAAGGCTCCATGCGTTGCGATGCAAACGTAAGCGTAATGCTGAAAGGCGCGAAGGAGTTTGGACGCAAGGTGGAAGTGAAGAACATGAATTCGATACGCAACGTACAACGCGCCATCGAACATGAAATAAAGCGGCAGATAGATGCCATAGAAAAAGGAGAGCAGGTGATGCAGGATACACGCAGCTTCGATGCCGTGAGTGGCACGACTTTCAGCATGCGCAGCAAGGAGATGGCGAATGACTATCGTTACTTCCCTGAGCCTGATCTTCCTCCTGTTGTTATTTCAGAAGAATATATACACGGCATCAGGGAAAAGATGCCTGCTCTGCCGAACGAGTTGAAACACAAGTTCGCGAATGAGTTTGGCTTGTCAGCTTATGATGCAGACGTTTTAACGGAATCGAAAGAAGTGGCGCTGTACTTTAATTCGCTTACTGACGTTACTAAGAATTATAAGGCAGCGGCAAACTGGATCATGGGTCCTGTTAAATCCTATATGAATGAGAACGCTGTGGAGCTGAAAGATTTCAAGCTGCAACCAAAACACATTGCAGAACTCATCAAGATGGTGGATGATAACAAGGTGAGCTTTACTGCATCGCAGAAAATATTTCGTGAGTTAATGAATGACCCGAATGCCGATCCGAATGTGATTGCCGGCACGTTAAACCTGATACAGGAAAGTGACAGCGGTGCATTGAATGCTTTTATTGAACAGGCCATTGCGAAGTTTCCTGATAAGGTGCAGGAATATAAAAGCGGTAAGACAGGAATAGTAGGATTGTTTATGGGCGAGGTGATGAAGTTGTCGAAAGGTAAAGCCGATCCGAAGCAGGCGAATAAATTGCTTGTTGAAATGCTGGACAGGAAATAGATATATAAATGAAAATAGGAAAAAAAGTGGCGGTAAGCAGCCAGCGGTCGGCAACGCTGGTTGCTGCTTTCTGCCTACTGCTTAGTGCCACTTTTTACAGTTTCTTTTCATGCAATCACAAAACAGACAAACAACCCGGCGGTACCATTTCAGGAAAGCTTAGCAATGCAAAGAACATCACGATCTCTCTTGAGTTAGTTCGTGAGCATGATGACCTTCCGCTGGATTCAGTGAAGACAGATTCTGATGGCAAGTTTTCTCTTCCTAACAAAGCAGATCATCTGGACTATTATATCCTGCGCACCGATCCTAAACAGGTATTATATCTCGTGCTTAAAGGCGGCGAAAATTTAAATATTACAGGAGATGCCGCGAATATGATTAATACCGGCGAAGCTAAAGGATCGGAAGAAAATGAATTGGTGGGCGAGATCAATTCGTATGAAAAGCATGTGCGCGATTCTCTCAACACGATTTATTCAAGAACAAGAGATAATGACAAAGCCTTAGCCGACTCGCTATTCAGAAGCATTTGGAATCCGTATTATTTCAGGACTATGCGTTCTTTTGCAAAAGAATTTATTGCAAAACATCCGAAGTCTGTCATTGCGCTCACGGCTACCAAGTTTCTTGACCAGCAACGTGATCTTGCAATATATACATCACTCGACAGCAGCCTGACCGCCGCCTATCCGAAGTTTTTGTATGTTCAGCAGTTCCATATAAAAGTGGATCGAATGAAGCTGCTTCCTGTTGGGAGCATGGCTCCTGATATTAACCTGCCATCGCCTGAAGGAAAGAAGATTGCGCTGTCATCGTTACGTGGTAAAGTTGTATTACTTGATTTCTGGGCTTCCTGGTGCGGCCCTTGCAGGCAGGAGAATCCGCACCTAACGGAGCTATATAAAGCTTTTCACAGCAAAGGTTTTGAGATTTACAGCGTATCACTTGACGATGATAAGAATGGCTGGAAAGACGCCATTGCGATGGACCATCTGAACTGGATACATGTCAGCGATTTGAAACGATGGGAATCGGAAGCCGCGAAAACATATTATGTAGAAGATATTCCAAACATGATTCTGATTGATAAAGAAGGAAAGATCATTGCAAAAGAATTGTCCGGCAATGACCTGGCAAGCAAGATTGATGAAGCACTCCATTGATGTGCGGATTTACTAATGTGCAGATGTGCAAATTAATTGATGCATGAATTTAGTGATATGAAAATGCCAGCGTTCATCTGCACATCCGCACATCTGCACATCCGCACATTCTTGTATGTCTCTTTTCTCATTTCTGCTCCCTTCAAGTCCTTCAGCCAGCAATACTTCCAACAGGAAGTGAATTACGAGATTCATGTCTCGCTGAATGACGTGAAGCATGAATTATCGGCAAATGAAAAGATTGAATACAAGAACAACTCCAACAGCGCACTGACAGAGATTTATTTTCACCTGTGGCCAAACGGCTATAAGAATGATGAAACAGCATTTGCAAAAGAACTATATAACGACGGCGATTTTCGTTTTATTAATGCTGAAGCAAAGGACAGAGGGTTCATTGACTCACTTGATTTTTATATAAACGATGCAAAGGCGGAATGGCAATTGGACAGCGTTAATATTGACATCTGCAAAATAAAATTAAATGAGCCGTTGAAGCCCGGTGAGAAGATCACCATCACCACTTCTTTTCATGTAAAGATTCCTTCTGCTAATTTATCCCGCTTTGGACACCTTGGACAAGCTTATTTTGTTTCGCAATGGTATCCTAAGCCCGCAGTTTATGATCAATATGGATGGCATGCCTTTCCTTACCTCGATCAGGGAGAATATTATTCTGAGTTCGGAACATTCGATGTATATATCACACTTCCTGAAAATTATGTTGTTGGCGCAACAGGCGAGCTGAAAGACGAACATGAGCTGCAATGGCTGGATGAGAAAGCAAAAGAAACAGAAAGCGTTACAGCCTTTTCAGAAGACATGAATTTTCCCCGCTCATCAAAACAAGCAAAAACACTTCATTATCACCAGGATCGTATTCATGACTTCGCATGGTTTGCTGATAAGCGCTATCATGTGCTGAAAGGAAATGTTGAGCTTCCGCAATCACATCGTGAGGTTACTACATGGGTGATGTTTACCAACAACCAGGCTGAATGGTGGAGAAAGGCAATTGAATATGTCAACGATGCAACGTTATATTATTCGAAATGGGTGGGAGATTATCCTTACAAAAGCGTAACGGCAGTTGACGGAACTATTGCTGCCGGAATAGGAATGGAATACCCGATGATTACGTTAATAGGCCAGGCTGCAAGCGAGTTTGAGCTGGAAACTACCATTGCACATGAGGTGGGACACAATTGGTTTTATGGAATGCTAGGCAGCAATGAGCGTGAACATCCATGGATGGATGAAGGTATTAATATGTTCTTTGAAACACGTTATGCATACACTAAGTATGCCAATCAGCCCGATAAACTCAGAAACCAGCTTCCGCAATTGGGAAGAGTTGGTAAAGTGCTTGGCATTAATAAAATCACTCACAAGCATCTTCAAACATTAGATTACCTGACAGGCGCGCGAAGAAACACGGACCAGGCACCCGATTCGCCGTCACAGGATTTCTCTCTTTCTAATTATCACGGTGATGTCTATTATAAAACGTCTGTTTGTTTTGATTATTTAAAATCATATCTCGGTGATTCACTTTTTGATCATTGCATGCACGAATATTTCAAAGAGTGGAAATTCCGTCATCCATATCCTGAAGACATCAAAAAAGTATTTGAAGAAACAAGTAAACAAAAACTCGACTGGTTCTTCGTTGACTTGCTTCGTACGACAAAGAAGATTGATTACGGAATTTCATCTGTTAAACTTATTTCTCAGCAAAGCCTTGATTTTGCCACTTCAAAAAGATATTTGTTGAAGATAAAGAACTACGGGAATGTGGTAAGTCCATTTTCTATTTCAGGAATGCGGAATGGAAAAATACAAAGCATTCAATGGAACCAGGGATTTGAGAAAAGCAAAGAGTTGCTTGTTACCTGTGACAATTGCGATGCAATAAGAATAGATGCAATAAATGAGATTCCTGAATTAAACAAGAAAAATAATTTTGTTCGCACTTCCGGCATTCTCAAAAAATGGGATCCCGTTCAGTTTCGATTTCTTAATGCGCCTGAGAATGCTGATAAAACGTTGATCTATTTCACTCCAACTATAGGATGGAACAATTATGACAAGCTGATGGGCGGTCTTGCTCTATATAATGTAAGTTTCGTTCCAAAGTCCCGCACGTGCGGGATTGAATATGTACTTAACCCGATGTACAGTTCCAACACGAAGGAATTTACAGGCACAGGAAGTGCTTCGTATTCATGGCATCCTGATTCCCATTTTATACAAAGCTATAATCTCGCTTCGCAATTTTCATCCTTTCATTTTGATAATTACTTCTACCAAGATATAAACGGATCTAATGCTTCTTCTTATTTAAGGTATAGTAAGTTAAGCAACTCATTCAATATCTTCATCAGAAAGCAGCCAACCAATTATGCTAAAGAATTCATTTCACTAAGCAGCACGCTCATCAATTCTAATGATCCCGAATTTGTGCAAGCGGGTAATGATTCTACTTATCGCTTTCAAACAACTGTGGCAAAAAGAATATATAACGGCATCTCGCTCACGCTTGAAAAAAATAAAGCGATCAATCCATATTTCCTCCGGACAAGCTTTTCAATCAATACGGGTTTTGCACGTGCAGACATGGAAGGAAAGTATTTAATCACTTATGGAAAAAAGGATAAAGGCTTCGAAGTGCGTGCCTTTGCAGGATGGGTTGCTTCGAGTAGGGTTATCGAAAATAGCAGCGCGCCCGTTGATTATCGTTTGAGGATGAGCGGTTGGGATGGCCGCGAAGATTATGAGTACAGTGAAGTCTTCTTAGGCAGATCGGAAATGGATGGTTTGTTATCCCACCAGTTTGTTATTCAGGATGGCGGCTTTAAAGTGCCGACGGCATCAGGCATAAGCGGCACATGGCTTGCAGCGCTTAACCTTAAAACATCACTGCCCGGCATATTACCCGTCAGGCTTTTTGCTGATCTTGGCTTTTATGACTACAAAGACTATCCTATTGAATACCGCGCTCTTCCCATGTTTGACTATGGTGCAGAGATTGATATAGTAAAAGATATTTTTGTAGTTTATTTACCAACTGGCTGGTCGTCAGACATTGATTACTATTACAGCCAGAATCCTGATGTGTTTGGAAAGTATTCTTCCAAAATCAGGTTTGAACTGAATTTATCTAAGCTCAATCCTATTGAATTAATACGACACATTGAACTCTGAAAAACAGTTGGCAGTCTGCAGGAGTCAGTCCGCAGTCCGCTATGAACAGGCTTTCGTGCTTACTGAAGATTGCGACTGCAGACTAAGGACTTCAATTTAAATCGCAAGCTTATATAAAATGGAATTCACAGATAACAAAAAAATATATTTCGCTTCCGACTTTCATCTCGGCGTGCCAACGTATGAGAAAAGTCTGGAACGTGAAAAAAGGATTGTTGCCTGGCTCAATTCCATTAAGCAGGATTGCGGAGAGCTTTATCTTCTTGGCGATGTATTTGATTTTTGGTTTGAGTACAAAACTGTCGTGCCGCGCGGATACGTGCGCTTGCTTGGAAAGCTTGCAGAGTTTACGGATGCAGGCATCCCTGTTTATTATTTCACCGGCAATCACGACATGTGGGTATTTGATTACCTGCCGCATGAGTTGAATGTTAAAGTATTCCGTGAGGCTATTGAAAGAACTTACAACGGAAAGCAATTCTATATAGGTCATGGCGACGGGCTTGGTCCCGGAGATCACGGATACAAGTTCATTAAAAAAGTTTTTGCAAATAAGATTTGTCAATGGCTGTTCGCGAGGCTCCATCCAAACTTTGCTTTTTGGTTTGCTCAATATTGGTCGCGTAAAAGCCGCATTGCAACTGAGTTAGAGGATGAAAAATTTTTAGGCGAAGAAAAGGAATGGCTGGTCATTCACAGTAAAGAGTTGCTTGGCAAGAAACATTATGACTACCTCATCTTTGGTCATCGTCATCTGCCTCTTGACATCAAACTAAACGACACCTCCCGCTATATCAACCTCGGCGAATGGGTGAACTACAACAGCTTTGCCGTTTTTGATGGGACGGAACTGGAGTTGAAATATTTTAACCCTTCTGCGATCGCTAAATCATAAAGAGGTTTATTATATGTTTATGGATTCCGGTGAACGTTAAAAGTACCATATTAAATTCTTTTTTGTTTAGAAAATCGTTGTAAAGATTGATTGAGAATATTCCCGGTTTCCTGTCAAAATCAACGAATTCACTAACAAACACGATGAGTTCAGTAGTGAACACAACAAGTTCACTAACGAATACGATGAATTCAGTAGTGAACACAACGAATTCAATAGCAACCATGATGAGTTCACTAGTGAACATGATGAAATCACTACTGATCTCAATGTATTCACTGATGATTTTTGCCTTGTTTTATTTGATTTCCATCAAAAAACGCGTATCCTTAGCTTAATAATGTACCGTCCTGAAAAAACTTG
>PLYJ01000218.1 GCA_003151745.1 Bacteroidota bacterium | reverse complement strand
AAGATGTGGGTACACAGTAGCCTTTGGAGAGGGGAGCGGCGCTTCGATTGATGTTAGTGAGCTTGCAGCGGGGATGTATTTTCTTCAAATGAAATGGAAGAGTGGGAGTGTGGTGAAGAGGTTTGTGAAGGAATGAATCCTGTTCAATGTTAATCAGTTTAAAGTTAAATGTCCCATAACTTTGAACTGAATAACTTTGAACTTTGAACTACTTCACTTTCACCTTCAGCAATTTCTTCTCTCCAATAAAAGCTTCCAATAAATCACCTGCTTTAACTTGTCCTACCCCAACAGGTGTGCCTGTGAAAATGAGATCGCCTTTACAAAGCGTTAGAAAGCGGGAAACGTAAGCGATGATTTTGTCAATAGAAAAGATCATGTCATGGCTGCTGCCTTGCTGCACCATGTTGCCATTGATGTCGAGATGAAAGTGAATAGTCCCCCCGCCCCCCAAAGGGGGAAGATAAAACTCAGGTTCTTCACCTTGATCCCCCCTTTGGGGGGTTGGGGGGGCCAAAGGAATAAACCTGCCAACCGGCGCTGAGTGATCGAATGCTTTCGAGATTTCCCATGGATGCCCTTTTTCTTTGAGCTGCGCCTGCAGGTCGCGTGCTGTGAAATCAATGCCAACGGTTACATGATCATAATAACGGTGTGCAAACTGTTCGGAAATGTTTTTGCCAAGCCTGTTAATCTTATATACAAGCTCCACTTCATGATGTATCTCCTTTGAAAATTCCGGCAGGTAGAAGTCATGCCGCTCGCGTAGTATTGCTGTGTCGGGTTTCATAAAGATGACTGGCTGCGAGGGCACAGTGCTTTTCATCTCTTTGGCATGCTCAGAGTAGTTTTTGCCGATGCAGATGATTTTCATATATGGAAATTAGTGTCATTGCGAGAAGCTAAGCGACGAAGCAATCCCTAAGTTATGAAGAACGGGATTGCTTCGCTTCGCTCGCAATGACAGTTAACGAGAATAGTTCGGCGCTTCCTTAACAATAGCAACATCATGCGGATGCCCTTCGCGAACGCCTGCTGTGGTGATGCGGATGAACTTTGCTTCTTGCAGTGCATCTATATCCTTTGCACCGCAATAGCCCATGCTTGCTTTCAACCCGCCTACCATCTGGTAAAGCTCTTCACCAACAGTTCCTTTGTATGGCACTCTGCCCACAATGCCTTCCGGCACCAGCTTCTTTACGTCGCTTGTTTCCTGCTGGAAGTAACGGTCTTTTGAACCTTCGCGCATGGCTTCAATGCTTCCCATGCCGCGGTAGGTCTTGAATTTTCTTCCTTCGTAGATGATGGTTTCACCCGGTGATTCTTCTGTGCCTGCAATCATGGAGCCAAGCATGACGGAGTGTGCGCCTGCGGCAATGGCTTTTGCAATATCGCCTGAGAAACGGATTCCGCCGTCGGCAATCACAGGGACTTTGCTTCCCTTCAGCGCTTCGGCTACTGCATATACAGCGGAGAACTGCGGAACGCCAACGCCTGCAATAATGCGTGTAGTGCAAATGGAGCCGGGACCTATACCTACCTTCACTGCATCAGCGCCTGCTTTAACTAACATGCGGGCGCCATCGGCTGTGGCAATATTTCCAACAATGGTTTGCAACTCCGGATATTTCTTCTTCACTTCTTTCAGCATCACAATCACTCCTTTCGAATGACCGTGCGCCGTATCTATTACTAATACGTCAACACCGGCATCAACCAATGCTTTCGTGCGAGCCATAGTTTCAGCCGTAACTCCAACGGCGGCGCCTGCACGAAGACGGCCCCGTTCATCTTTACTTGAGTAAGGATTTGATCTTACTTTAATAATATCTTTATAGGTGATAAGCCCGATGAGCTTGAATTGCTTGTCAACAACAGGAAGCTTTTCAATCTTATATTGCTGAAGTATTCCTTCCGCAGTTTTTAAATCCTTTACTCCTGTAGTTGTAATAAGATCTTTTTTCGTCATCACTTCGCGTATCGGTCGCTCCATGTCTTTCTCGAATCGAAGATCACGATTAGTGACGATGCCGACTAACTTTCCCTGCTTGTCAATGACGGGTATGCCGCCAATCCTGTTGTTGCGCATTATTCCGATGGCCTCATTTACCAGCGCAGTATCGTGCAATGTAACAGGTTCACTGATCATTCCGCTTTCTGAACGCTTTACTTTTCTTACCTCACTGGCTTGTGCATCAATGCTCATGTTCTTATGCAGAATGCCGATGCCGCCTTCCTGCGCCATGGCAATGCCCATGGAAGATTCCGTCACTGTGTCCATGGCAGCGCTGAGAATGGGAGTGTTGATTCGTATGTTGCGCGTCAACTGTGTGCTTACATCCACCTGGCTTGGGAGAACTTCGCTATAAGCGGGTACTAATAAAACATCGTCGTAGGTGAGAGCCTCACCAAGGAACCGTTCTGCAGCTTTTGTCATAGGATTTTGCATTATGAGGATAATAGTTGAAAAAATAATGCATGCAAATGTACGAATGATATTGAAAAGGGGAAATAAAGTTTCATTGCACATCGTGAATCATATTCTATTTTTGCCGGATGCAACAAGTTCACTTATGTTAGAACCGATATTAAGCGGAATACTCTTCGGACTGATACTTGCCATCATGCTTGGCCCTGTTTTCTTTACACTGCTGCAAACATCGCTGCATGAAGGATTCAAGGCAGGCGTACATCTTGCCATCGGTGTTTTAATAAGCGATGCAACGTGCATCACGGTCGCTTATTTCTTTGCTTCTCAACTGGATTTAACCGGAAAGTATAGAGTTTTGGTGGGGATAGTAGGAGGGACGCTATTGATTGCTTTCGGCATTCTTAATTTTTTCAGGAAAGTGAAGATTAAAGAAGTGGACGATAATAAGAAAACAGTACACGCTAAATTTATGCTCCAGGGCTTTTTGCTTAACCTGTTTAACCCCGCTGTGCTTATTTTTTGGCTGAGTATTCTAAGTATTGTGAAGTTGAAGGAGGATTACACCACCTTCCATGAAGCAATATTCTTTGCTACTGTTCTTGGAACGGTCTTTTCAACAGACCTTATTAAATCGTATGTGGCTCACAGAATCAAAAACCTCCTTAAACCTGCTGTTCTGCTATGGATGAATCGAAGTGTAGGATTCGTCCTTTTTGCTTTTGGAGTAAGGATGATAATAAAGGTAATGTAATCGAGGAGTGCGCTACTGTGGACTGATTTTCGTGCTGTGTTTTTCTGCGTTTTGCACCAATTATATTGATTGTCAATTGATTACGTTGCTGTAGGTTTGCACCCATTAGTAAGGGGAAGCAAGCAAATACGGCAAATGTTGTACCACTGTTGTACCCAAATCAATTCTTTTCACGATCATATATATACTAAATCCCATGTCAACTATAAAAATATTACTCCGCACATCTAAGATAAATGAAGCAGGTGAAGCGCCGCTTTGCATAAGAATTACAAAAGACCGGATTACAAAATTTATTTTCCTCGATTACAGAATACGTCCTGAGTTTTGGGATGAAAAGGAAAGGCATGTAAAAAAATCCCATCCCAATTCTGCACGCCTGAATAATTATCTCACAACAAAATTAATGGAAGCGCAGGGAGCCGCGCTTAAAATGGAATCCGCTGAAAAGAACGTTCTGCCTGATAAGATAAAGGATCAGATAATGGGCAAGAGTTCTGCGAGCTTTTACAAGTATGCTGAAAGGTGGCTGGTAGAATTAGACAACACAGAAAGAATCGGCACTTACAGACATGCAAAGTCCATCATTGACAAGATGAAAAAATACACAGGCGTCAATGATTTGCTTTTCGACCACATTACTGTAACATGGCTAAAAGGGTATGAGCAATATTTGAGGGCGAAAATCGGAAACAAGATAAACACTGTTAATGGCGATTTCAGAACTATCAGAAAGCTAATAAGAGCAGCCGTAAGCGAGGAAATAATCACCGAAGATAAAAACCCCTTCAACCGTTTCAAGTTGACATTGGAGAAAGTTAAAAGGGATTATCTCACAGAAGAAGAATTAATGTTGATGGAATTAGCCCCGCTTGAAAAGGGTTCCAATAAAGACCACCATCGTAATATGTTTATCTTTTCAGCTTATGCCGGTGGTTTGCGTGTTTCCGATATATTGCTTTTGAAGTGGAAGGATTATGATGGCGAAAGGATATTAATGCAGACAAGAAAAACATCAACTGTAGTTTCTATAAAATTGCCGCCAACAGCAAAGGAAATCTTAAAAGCATATCAAACGGATAATGTAAAGCCCCTTGATTTCGTATTCCCCTTCCTTAAAAACGAAGATGATTATACCGATAAGAAAAAGCTCTACAATAAAATATCATCCGCCACAGCTTACACCAATGATGATTTGAAGGATATTACTAAAATCATCGGGCTGGAAAAGAGAGTAAGTTTCCATACTGCCAGGCATACGTTCGCTACCCGTGCTTTGCAAAAGGGAATGAGAATAGAATACGTTTCAAAGATTATGGGCCATTCAAATATTCAAACAACTCAAATCTATGCAAAGATTATTACCAGTGAGTTAGATAAGGCGATGGAGGTATTCAACTAACTTTTTTCAAAGCCCCGCAAAAAAACCTGCTCCGAAATAGAGCAGGTTTTTTTATTCTCAAAACAGAGGCGGTTAAAAACTTTCGTGCTTTCAACTGCACCCGTATTCATTAAATTACTATTTTGTGAAGAACAATTATTCAATTTTATGGAAATAAGGTACGCATTTAGGAATATGACCGTGAACGCGCTTTTAGCGTTTCAGGAAGAAGATTTTGTTTATGATTTCTTCAACTATTATCAAAGTGATGGACCTATCAGACCTTCAGTATTTTATGGAAGTGCTTCCTATGAAAATGGTATGAGTCACAAACTGGAATGGTACGTTAATGATTTGAAACTGTTTGAAGATGAGATACAGCAGGTAATACATACCACCAATCAGAATGCAATCAATCAATACTTTGAAAAACTCAACGAATACCGGGAATGGCTTTGTCGTATTGACGAGAAAGAAGTAGAACTAAAGTTCAATACGTGGAACGAAACCACGCAGTCAGAATTTGAGAAAAAGGTTGCCGCCGAGAGCGCAAACTTCTTTCAGCACGAAGACAGAAAAATGCCACATTTATTTGAGCACGAAGTTCCTGATTACTCCATGCTTGCAATGTTTAGTAATCATTACGGAATACCAAAAACGAAAAAAGTGATCAACTATAATTTTTTCGAGATCAAAGATATTCCTCAGCTACTTGACCTTGATCATCTACCCAAATACATTAAGTTCGTAAAGGACATGCAAGCGAAGTTTTATACATTAACCAGCAAGTACATTGACCAATATGAAAGAGGTAAGATCATAGCAACCGGCACAACCTATGTAAGTACCGTTGGTCAGCTCAATTCCTATAATACCATTGTAGAAGGTCAGCAGGGGAACAAACAGCTTGCCGAACATAAGGTACGTCAATTCAAATGGAATCGTAGCGACATTGATTGTCTCGAATTGATAACCGCTTTGGTTGAATTAAAAGCCATTACAAACGAATCCGGTAATCTCACCCGTACAGAAGCCATTGCAGTTTTTGAAAATCTTTTTGGAATGAATATCAAAGACGCCGAAAGCAAACTTTCTAAAGCCGGTAACCGCAAGAAAAGTAGGCATCCTTTCCTCGATGAACTAACGAAGAAATTTTTCGAGTTCACAGACAAGAAGAACGCCCTGGAAGAGAACAAAAATTAACCTCCCTCAATATTTATTTCATTCAAGTTGAATACAACTTGAACATTCCCCGCTTCGGGCTGAATTTCCTTTGTTCCCTAAATATATAACAAATGGAATTTATTACAATGACCCCCGAAGAGTTCGCTGATCTTCTCAAGCAACTGAGTGAGATCAAGCTGGAGCTTGTAAACCTCAAAAAGAAAACAGCCCTGTCCGACATTTGGTTGGATAATCAGGATGTTTGTCAACAGCTAAAAATCTCTAAGCGCCTGCTGCAAAGTTGGCGTGATGACGGACGTATCGAATTTGCCCAGCACAATGCAAAAATCTGGTACCGTGCTTCAGAAATAAATTCATTCCTCGAAGCCAACATCGTCAAAAAATTTAAGAAATAAAGCAAGCTACCTGCTTGCTTAAAACTCCAACAGGCAATCGCACCGTGCTACGTTGCTCAATTGCCTGTTTAAAAGTATATAACAAATGGAAGACAAAGATAACACATCAGAAGGTCAACCGAAGAAGAAAGTTGACCTCAACGCCAATGCTTTCTACGGCAACATGGAGCATAAGGACATTTTGCAGAAACTATTAGATGACATTCAACCTGTAACATTCAGTCATGTTATAAACCTTCCGCCGGGTGAAACGATTAAGCAAAAGCATATCGTATTCGCCGTTATCAAACAGCTATTGGAGATAACAAAGCAGCGGCAGTGGAACTTATGCACGGCTTTTGGCTACGTGTATATATACAACGGCTCATACTGGAAACAATGCGAGAAGGATGATATAAAGAATTTTCTTTGTGGTGCTGCAATTAAAATGGGGCATCCTGATTATGAAGTCAAAGCAGATACATTCCCTGACAAGCTGCTAAAGCAGTTTTTAAATGATGCCCACCTTCCAACACGCGAACCGGATAAGGATAAGGTGCTGATTAATCTGCAAAATGGAACATTTGAATTTACAAAGAACGGTTGGAAGCTCAGAGAATTTAATCCTGATGATTTCCTCACCTATCAGTTGCCCTTTGCTTATGAAAAGGAAGCCACCTGTCCTTTGTTCGACAAGTTCCTCCTTCGTGTACTGCCTGATGAAAGTTGCCGTTTAGTAGTGCAGGAATTTGTCGCATACATATTCACGTCACTAAACATGGAAAAGTGCCTCTTTCTGCTTGGTGATGGAGGCAATGGTAAAAGCGTTTTCATGAATATTATTACTGCCTTGATAGGCAAAGAGAATACGCTTACATACCAGTTAGGGTTGTTCAGCCACGAATACAACAGGGCTAAGCTTGTTAATGTATTGTTGAATTACAGTAGTGAGAAAGGATTCGATCTCAACCCTGACACCTTCAAAGCCCTGGTAAGTGGGGAAGGCATTCAGGCAAGAGAAATTTATCAAAAACCATTTATGCTGTATAACAGGTCAAAATTTATTATCAATGGCAACAGTCTCCCCAAAGAAACTGAAAGCACATCTGCATATTTCAGGCGATTTGAAATTATTCCTTTTGAGCAGAGGATTACTGACGAAGAAAAGGATATTGACCTCGCCAATAAAATTATTGAATCTGAATTGCCCGGTGTCTTTAATTGGATGTTGAGCGGTCTTAACCGGCTGTTAATGCAGGAGCGTGGTAAAACAAAGTTTACCTATTGCGCGAAAGCGGAACAGGTATTAGACGATTTTAGGAGGCAATCAGATAATGTCCAGCTTTTCATTGATGAATACCATTATATTAAAAGCGAAGCAAGCAAAGTGCCTTTATCAGAGTTATATACTAAGTACAAGCACTTTTGCTTGGAAGATGGGTATAAGTCCAAAGGCAAAACAAGATTTTCTGCCGAGATGCAGAAAAAGGGATTTGAAAAAACACGCTTGAACGATGGTTCAACGGCCTTTTATATCAAAGTAGAAACTACCTTTTAAAAAAGTGTTTCAAAAACAGATTCAGAAATTCAGTTTTTCAGATTAAAACCGAAAAACTGAAAAACTGAACCCCTAAAACCAAACTTCTTTTATGAGTGTATTGAATAAATTAGTCAGCTATTTCCCTTCTAAAACAGCAACTACAAAGGGTACAGAAGTAAACCTGCTTACGCTTCTACAAAGCGATAAGCACAAGGAGCGAATAATCAATCTTCGCGTAAGCGCCGAAGAAGTGCAAAAGCAATTAAAGGATAAGCTGCCATGCTTCACGGTGGCGGGTACGTTTAATCCAAGAAGCGAGGAAGGGCTTATTCAGCTTTCAGGATTAGCCGCAGTTGACCTTGATAGCGCAGAGGATTACGACACTGATCATCTTCTCAAACAGCTTCAAAACATCCCAAGCATTGCTTACGCTGGCTTATCTTGCAGAGGCAAACGCCTCTACTGCATCGTGCCCTTTCTTTATCCCGACAAGTATGTAAAGCATTATACACGGCTCATTAAATCATTCGCCGACATGGGCTTGCCTATGGGCGATGAATGTCATAAAACATTATCTCAGCCCCGCTTCGTTTCATGGAATGACAGCAACACGCAATTCTTTAACCACACGGCCAAGCCCTATCATTTACTTGAACCCGAAAGAACTTACCATCCCGTCAAACGTATCCCTGCGCCTGGCGGCGCAACACCTCCTGAAAATCCTTTCCAGTGGTGCAACGAGCAGATAAACAAAAGCAATGAGTTTGTACAAGACAAACGCCATGAGTACATACTTGCCCTTGCCCGGTACTGCAACATTAAAGGTTTGCCCGAAGGCGCCACCTTAAACGGTTGCTTGAACTACGTTCAACCTGATTTCTCCGAAAAAGAAATCACCGGCATCGTAAAGCACATTTACACCACGCAAGCTGACAGCCACAATAAATACCCTTTCACCGCAAAGAACCCTGATCACCCCCCGGTTTTTCGGGAACCTACCCGGGAACCCCAGGAGCAGCTTATCGAAACATCCTTTACAGGCTCAGACGGCAAATTTTACATCCCAAATCCAATAGACCCTAATCGGGTAGCAGTGTACGAAAGCACAGAGGCATACAACAAACGCCAGCACATTCCTATTTATATTGATAAAGAAGAAGCAGATAAATTTTTTTTAAAGCCCTTGCCCATTGATGTGCGAACACTTCTAACAGTAAGTTTATGAAAAGTGGTTAAGAGAATTTAGTCTGGAATATTTTCAAGAAACAAAATTTATTCCTCCCTCATTAACCTTGGTCAAGGTCTCCGGCTGCTTCTCTGCAATAATTTTAGTGGTAACCTTAGTTGAATGTAAAGGTCTTTGAATTGATTCAATACTTATTCCGGCTTTAATAGCGGACATAGCTCCAACAACCTCTAAGTAATTGTCAACTATATGAAGTTGATTTAGCCCCCACGGTAACGCTTCAAGATTATTCTCCATTACATTGGTATTACCTCTCACTGCAATGACAGGAATACCCTGTTCAAGAGCAGCTAATGTGGGTAAACCAATACACCCATCAGGGATTATCAAACATGAAATATCTTCAGCAGAAATCACATCATTTTGAAGAATGGCTTTTTCATCTGTAATGATTTTCGGACTGCGTTGCAATCCCTTCAATATACATTGCAGGAATGTTACAGAAACCGCTTCTGCTGCCATTCTTGAATCAACTACCCCAGGATCAATGTTTGCAATAGCTTCCGTTTCAAACATTGGAGAATGTGCGGATGGCAAATTATAGTAATGGGAAACAGCATGTGTAAGCATTGCTTCAACGCCGCCCCATGGATTTAACATTTCCCCTTCACTCTTAAAATAATCCATGTGATAACTGTGCGGAACTTTTATCACAGAAGATAAAGCAACAGCATCAAATTCATCGGAACGTTCATCTAATAATTCAAAAAGGTTTTCTAATCCTTCAATTTTCCCGACAGCTCTTCCTGAGTCTGAATAAGTAGCACTCATTTTTATGGAAGGTTCAAGTTTAATAACCTCAGGACAATTTAAACCATAAGTGGCTCTTGCTGCATTCACTGAATTAATCGCGGCATTGACGAAAATATCAAGCTTATGATTATCAATTACCATAAGCACTCTGTTTGATCTTACTTTTTGTAAACCAACCGTTCCTAAAAGTAATCGTGACAAAACACTACCTTCCACGTATAAGGTATTTTCTGTCATTTCATTAATATCAGAAGCATTTACAACATTTGGGTGAAGTATTAAATTATCACAGCAGGAAGCTATAACCCTTGAAACGGGTCCTGCATCTCCTGCATGACCGCCAATTTCCGTTCCGATGCCTGTAGGTATAAGGAGCATCGCATTAAATGAGTTGGTATTTTCAGTCTTTCTTTTTCTGAAACGAAATATGCTTTCATCATGGCGTGCTGCAATTGAAGATGAAGGAGGCAAACACCCCGTTTCGCAATAATAATATTTGTCGTCAGTTTTAGTGACAACAAAACGAAGAGGAATATCCTTTCCCTTTTGCTCTTCTTCAAAGAAGTTTGCAAAATAGTAAAGCAGCTCCCTATGCCCATTTATTACAGGTAACTTAAAAGATTTTTCCTCCATTATATCCTTTTTATTTCGTGTGAACTTACAACTTTGCCTTTAAACCAATTTTCTGTAAACTTTTTAGCTACATCTGCATCAAAATCCTTACATGAAAAAATATTAATATATACATTTCCCAAAAGATCGAGAGTATGTATAACAATATTGCTTGTCATAATAAACTGTACTGCTGAGGTGCCTTTCAAATGAGGTAACGTTTGTTGTTCCTCCGGTGCCACTCCATGATCATCCCACCAACACAGTTTAGCCCTTTGCATATCAATCTGAATACACAATTCTTTAAAATACTTTTTTAAGCTCTTTCTATTAAAAGTTGATGCATCACAATGATGTAAATCAAGAATCAATTCTTTCCCGTAAGGTTTACTCATAAGCCGCTGCCTAATTGAGTGCTCGTTGTCTGCACTGACACAAGAACATCAGCTATCGCTCGTTTTGCAGCTATCGTATATTCTTCTCTTCCCTCTGATATTTCTTTAATCTCTCTCATTTCCTGAGCCTTCTCACTTTCAGAAGCTATAAAAAGAAGTTTTACCCTGCGACTGATGTTATCATATTCCTTTTTCCTTCCATTTACAAGTGCTTCGCGTGTATTTAAACCGAAAAGCTCGACAGTATTATCTGCTTTTGTTGATCCGGGTTTATTTCTGATAAAACCAACTTCATCCATATATATATGCACATCAGGATTTTCATGCATGGGGTTTATCAGTAATGCCGCTTCAGTTGCTTCTCCCCCTGGAATTTCAGCATACCTTCCATCTACTGGAAATCTATTTCCTTTTCCAACCATAACACCTGATTTGTCTTCATGCCAGGTATTGCAATTCCAACAAGTTGGTAATAGGTTTTTCCAATTATAAGCTAACCAATAATATCCGGAGTGCGGTATTGTAGTTCCATGATTGTTTATTATTACATTTTTAATATCCCGGACTTCTCCCTTTGGTCGAAAATGTTCAACATAATTTGGAGACGTTTCTTCTATTTTTGATTCACAATAGGCACACTTGCCATGGAAAGGAGCATCATAGAACCTATGCTTTTGACCAGCATATAAACTCGTATTAATCTTTTCCGGTGTGCCTGCTGTATGAGATGCAATTAAAGAGAGACTTGCCGTGTTACATTGTGCAATCCAAGTAGTCCATTCTGTATCTGTGGGCTCAGTAAAATTTAAATGGGTCATTAATATTTATAATAATTCATTTAATTGTCGAATCAATTCAAAATTTTCAGGACTCTTTTTTACTGATTCGTCTTTTATCTTGTCAGCAAAAAGAGCATTCAATGTGTTATTTAGAACTTGACCAACCTTTTTTTCAAGTTCTGTTTCTGCAGATCCTAATGTTTCATTCAAATATTTATATAACCTTTGAAATTCTACTTCTTGTGAATCATTACGCTCCAATTTATATAGATTATTATATTGCTCAATATTATTCTTGATTTGATTATCACTTGTCGAGTATAATTCAAATAAGTATGAAGTCAAAACCTGATCCGCTCGTTTCCCCCTTGGAGGTGATGCTGATTTAGAAAGTACCTTTCCTTCTCCCTGATGCAATACAGTTATAGCACATTCATCATCATTTAAATCAGTTGTTCCTATTACACACAATGGCGAATGTGAAGAAGTGATAAATTGAACGTCAGGGAATTGATCGGACAAAAGTTTGATTATTTGTTTTTGCCATTTAGGATGCAAATGTTGTTCTAATTCATCAACAATGATAATTCCCCGCAATTCTGTATCTGTCATTTTTTCATCGAAGAGTAATTTCCACCCATACATATCAAGCAGCCACGTTAAAGTTCCTACATAGCCATCGCTTAATGTACCTGTTGGCATTGATTTACCCCATGAGCCGTCAATTGTTATCCCGGATTTATTTAATGCAATCGCACCTTCTTTGACCATTAATACCTTTTCGAGTTTTCTAAGTATTAGGCTTGTATCAACTGCCTCAGATGCGATTCGTCTTAAATTTAATTCAGGGTTTTGTAATTCTGATTTATAATTAAATAATGAATAGACTGAATCAGTTACTGCATATTCCGACAAATCAGCGGTGCCAAAAACTCCACGTCCGGCTCCATAAGCACAAACAAACAATTTTTCCCATGAAAAATCAGATGGAGTTTTAGGAGTATTTAATTGTTGCAATTTGTATTCGCCATAATCACTTCTTGTTAGAGTGGTTTCAATGGAAGCAACACCATTATAACCTGGGTATGGTTTCAATTCAATTCTAATGGTCCCTTTTTCAGCACCAGTTCTAATCCATTCCCCCGCAAGTTCAGCAAGCAATGCAGAAGCTCCAGCTTCTTCACAAAGCCCCAAAGCAATACTGCGCAAAACCGTAGTTTTGCCTACTCCGTTATCTCCTAATATGACAAGCCATTTTTTAGCACCATCGTGCCGGCTAAGATCAATCTCTAAGTTCTCGAAGCATCGAATATTTTTTAAAGTGATCTTTGTAATTTCCATTATTGCTGTTGTCGGTTTTTTGGCTTGCGCGAAACTAACAAATTTCAACGTTAATATGCGAATTTCCCCTTAATTCGTTAATTTACTCTATATTTCGCACCTATAATTGAGTAGATGAATACCGACCTGACATTTTTTACCAACGAGCAAGGGAGTACCCTATTAGACCGCTTCAAACGAACATTAAAGGATGTTCGCTATTTCGATATACTTGTGGGGTATTTCCGCAGTAGCGGCTTTTTTCACCTTTACAAGTCGTTTGAAGGCATTGAGAAAATAAGGATATTGGTAGGGCTGTCAATAGACAAGAAAACCTATCAGATAATTGAAACCGTCAGGCAAAAAGAATTTGATTTTGAATCCCACGCCGCCATTGAAAAGGTATTTGAAAAAGAACTGTTGGAGGAGGTAGAAACAGCAGCCGACAATTACAATGTAGAAGAAGGGATAAGAAAATTTTGCGAGTTCATAGAACTCGGCAAAATTGAAATCAAAGCCCACCCAAGCAAGAACCTTCACGCCAAAGTTTACATCAGTCGTTACAAAGAAGGAGACCGTGATTACGGAAATGTAATCACCGGCTCCAGTAACTTCTCAGAATCAGGGTTACTTGCAAACCGTGAGTTCAATGTCCAATTAAAGAACAGCGCCGATGTAAAATTTGCGTTGGAGCAGTTTGAAGCCCTTTGGAAAGAAGCCGTTGACATTTCGGAATATTACGTTGACACCATCAACAAAAAGACATGGCTCAATGATACAATCACACCCTATCAGCTTTACCTGAAATTACTCTACGAGTATTTCAGAGAAGATTTGAACATTGATGATGATTTGTTCTATAAGAACTTCCCGAAAGAATTTATGCGGCTTAAATACCAGGAGCAAGCCGTTTACAATGCAAAAAAGATTTTGGAAGAATACGGAGGCGTGTTTCTCTCTGATGTCGTGGGTTTGGGTAAAACCTATATTTCCGCAATGCTTGCCAACCAACTTCCCGGCAGGAATTTGGTTGTAGCTTCCCCGGCCTTGCTTGACCGCAGCAACCCCAATTCATGGCCTAATGTTTTCCATGAGTTCAAAATTGCTTCGCATTTTGAATCCGTAGGCAAGCTGGCTAAAATCATTGAGGACGGTACAGACCGCTATGATAATATCTTCATTGATGAAGCACACAAGTTTCGTAACGAACTAAACATGAGTTACGAAAACCTTTCGCAAATCTGCAAAGGCAAAAAGGTAATTCTTGTAACGGCTACGCCGCTTAACAATTCACCGTTCGATATTCTCTCACAAATCAAACTGTTTCAAAAGGGAAAGAACAGCACCATTCCGGGCATTCCAAATCTTGACGCCTTCTTCACTGGTTTACAAAAAAGATTGAAGGACCTTGACAGGCAAGAAGACTATGAGGAATATATGAATGTAGTAAAGGAAAACGCGCATCAAATCCGTGATAAGGTGCTAAAGTTCCTCATGGTGCGCAGAACACGAAATGAAATTCAGCTTTACTACAAAGAAGATTTGTTGTTGCAGAATTTAAGATTTCCCGATGTAGCAAAGCCCGAACCTATCTTTTACCAATTAGATGCAAAGCTGGATTCCATTTTCATGGAAACTATTCAGTTGATTACAGACAGGAAGAATTTCACATACTGCCGTTACGCACCGCTTTTATACCTGAAAGAATCCATTTCAGATTTTGAAAAGACACAGCAAAAGAACTTAATGAGCTTTATGAAAACCCTGCTCATTAAACGGTTGGAGAGCAGCTTCTTTGCTTTCAATCAAACGCTTGACAGGTTCATTAAATCCTATGAGATTTTCTTAAAAGCATATCACAAGGGTCATGTCTATCTCAGCAAAAAGCATCTTGCTAAAGTAATGGAATACCTGATGGCAGACGATTTTGAAGCCATTGAAAGATTAATTGACAGCGAAAAGGCAGAGCAATACAAGGCAAGCGATTTCAGTCCTGATTTCAAAAAAGATTTAGATAAGGATTTAAAAACGCTCAAACACATCAAATCACTTTGGGAGCAGGTAAAGAAAGACCCAAAGTTGGATGAGTTTGTCAGGGTACTGAAAACAGACAAGGTATTAAGCAAAAGTAAAATCATTTTGTTCAGCGAATCGAAAGAAACAGCCGAATACCTCACAGGTGAATTAGAAGACAAGCTCAAAGAGAAACCTTTGTTATATCATGGCAGTTCCGGTGCGGATGAACTGAAAATAGTTATCTCCAATTTCGATAACAAGGCGAGACATAAGGCAGATGATTACAGGATATTGATAGCAACGGAAGTTCTGTCAGAAGGTATTAACCTTCATCGCTCTAATGTGGTAATCAATTACGACATCCCCTGGAATCCAACCCGAATGATACAGCGTGTTGGTCGTATAAACCGTGTTGATACTCCCCACAAGAAAATACATACCTATAATTTCTTCCCTACTACACAGTCTAACAGCATCATCAAGTTAGAGGAAGCAGCGATAGCCAAAATAAATTACTTCATTGAAATGTTGGGTAATGACGCAAAGCTGTTGACTGATGGGGAAGAAATTAAATCCTTTGAACTGTTCCAGAAGTTGACCTCAAAAGAGTTTATCACAGGCGAGGAAAATGAGCAGGAGAGCGAGTTAAAATACCTTAGAGTTATAACAGACCTCCGTGATAACAATGCAGACCTCTTTGAGCAAATAAAATATTTGCCAAAGAAAAGCCGCACAAGTCGCAAGATACAGCCCGAAAGCAAGATAGAAACAAGTTCTGTAGTCACTTATTTTCGTAATTTTGCTGCTAAAGCAGAAAAATCCCTCAACTCTAAGCAGTGGTTAAGAGCCAGGTATTATATTGAGTTTGCAGAAAAGAACTTTTCTCCCAACGTCAACATATTCAGAGTGGCTGGAAAGTTTTATTTGATGTCGCATAAAATCCCGCTTGCAAAACAGTATTACGAAAAGGCGCTCAAACTCAATCCACGCTTAGACGTTCAAAAAGATTTGGGTTGGATAAACCTTGAACTCGAAAATTACCCTACGGCAATTTCCTTGTTATCAGACCACCTTCACCGTAATCCTTCCGACTACGAAGCATACAACCTCCTCCTTCAATGTTTCTACGAAACAGGAAGGTATGAAGCTGCCATGCAGCTTGCAAAAATGCTGATGGAAGTAGCACCCGATATTGCTTGCTTTGCCAACAACTATTACGTTAGTATCGTCATGCAAAATATTGGCGAAACCTTTTTACCCAAAACAGTAATGAAAGAGAAGAGCAATTTTTTCATTGATTACAATTTAGCCGTCATTCTCGAAAGTGATAAATCACATTCGCTCGATAAAAAGCCAACTTTGAAATCAAAGTTGCTTTTTCAGGATTACCGTTTCGGTAATCACAGCAAAAGAAATATGTCGCTTCATATCAGCAAGCAACTTTCAAAAGAACCGGAAGAATACAGTCAGGGCATAATTAAAATCGGCAGAAAAGAATTTGGAAACAACGACATATCCTTTCCGGGCACAGCAATAAGCCGAAGGCATTGCGTAATCGTAAACACAAAAAATGACGTAATGCTCTACGACCTCGAAAGCACCGGCACGTATGTAAATGGCGAAAGAGTTAAAAAGAAAATAGCCCTCATCGGGCTAAACAAAATCAGTATATCTGATTTTGAACTAATCGTAAATACTGACAAGGCAAAGTTGCTTTGAAAATAAAAGGGGCTTTTCAGCCCCTTTTATCCTTATTTCATATTACACCCATTTTATTTTTTAGTTGGGTCAATTCCCTCTCGGATTTTCCCATGCCTTCCGTGAATATACATCTCGGAACTTTGGTTATATGAAATTTCATGGGCAATTTTGATTGCCTCTCTTTGGGTTTCCACAATCACTGTGGCTTTGCCATTTCCAGCCCCTCTAACAGCCCATTCGCCATTATGAGGCACAACATGTTGGTCTTTACCTTTACTCATTGTTTTAAAAAAATTAAAGTAATTAAGTGCTATCAAGTCAGCAATAGCACATTGCCGGGTAAAAGAGGGCAAATGATTTGGAGAAGTAATTTCATCTCCATACTTTCGGCACCTCAATTAAAAAGGAATAAATAACGAAGGGGTGATAAGCCCTGTTTTTTCTCAGCCATCCAAAGCAAGAAAACTTATTCCAATGGAAGTCAGTCATTGTTCCACCAATGCCTGGCTTTTTAGTTTTAATTATCTTTCATTTCATTTTATTATTTCTTTTATTGTAAATAAATTAAGCTTTTAAAATTCTTAGTTTCAAATTATCTGAATAATAATACTCTTGCAAATCAGTTAATCCGATATTCAGCATATTAGCTATTTCATTTCTTGTGTACCCTAAATTCGTAATGTGCATTTCCATAATTTCTTTTAACAGTGTAGGTTTTTCTCTTGGAATTTTTAATTCAGCAGGTTCATTTGTTTTATAACCGAGCATTGCCATCTGTTGCCACACATATCTGTATTGATTATCGGTTATCAGGTTTAATTCTTTTCCTCTGAAAAGCAAAGCACCCATAGAAACAAGCCAATACATTTTTTGGCTTGCCAATGCTCTCAAATCAAATCCCTCTATACTATTTACAAACTCCTTTGCAGGTACAAGAAGCTCTGCTGCAAATCCCATAGCTTCCTTTTCAACATCTCTTATTTTATCAATCATTCTTCCAAAGTGCATGACAAGATGTCCAAGTTCATGTCCGATGGTAAGCCGCAACCTGTCTCCGGGAATTTTATTATTGACAAAAATGATTGGTTGATTGTCCGTTGTATACATACTTAATCCATCCAATTTTTCCGAACCAAAATCGAATGGAACTATTAATATTCCATTATCCTCAATAATCTTTGTAAGATTCTCAATTCTTCCTTTTGGTATTTTCCATCTTTGCCTTAGCATTTGTGCCGCTTCCATAGGTGTTCCGTGTTCTTCAACATCCCAATGCAATAAATTTGCTTCCGGTACTTCAACACTGCTAAGTAATCTTTCAATGTTCATTCTGATAATGTTCATCGTCGCTTCTGCCCTCAACAAAATTTTTTTCTTTATTACAATCCTTCTTCTGAAATAAATTAATTCAGGATTGTAAACTTTATCTTGCTGCTCAAAGAAGGTGATAGGGTACTCCAACTTTTCACAAATTGATGATAGCACTTCATCAGAAGGTGTTTGAATACCTTTCTCAATTTTAGATAGCGACCCTTGTGTAATCCCTAATAATTCAGCTAACTCCTTTTGAGTATAGCCCCGTGCTTCTCTCGCAAGCACAATCATTTTGGAATTTATTTCAATCATAATTTATTTTTTCTATTTAAGTTCCTGTATTTGTAATTTTCTTTTTTGTAGTTTTAATTTTCACTCTGCTTACAACTGTTTCTTCCTGTTCTTCAATTGGTATTACAAAACTGATTTGAGTCTGTTCCGCAAATCCAGTAAGGTCCTTTTGCCAAACAAGATTTCCACCTTTCTTACAGAGCAGATAAATATTTTTGATATTTGTCCAAGTCGCATCAGGTAAATATCCTGCATACAAAAAAGTGGACTTTCCAGGCAGCCCTTCAATCTCATACTGCTTCTCAAAATCGACTGTTTGTTTTGTCTGAATATTTGATGTTGTAAAGTCGTTGTTAATTTTTTTAAATCGTATCAGAATTTTACCATCAATATGAACCCCAAAAATCCTATTGAACTCTTTTGTTTCGACATTGTCGTTTTCAGTAAAAGCATCTTTTATTCGTGCCTTAATAAAATCGTGTATCATTCCGGCAATTGTTCCCTTTTTAAAAACAACTCTTTTACCTTCCGCATTTAGGTTTGCTAAAACCTTTAGGTAATCTCCGAATCCATTACTGATGGCATCAGTAATTTTACTATAATGTGGTTCCAAAACCACTTCTGTTTCTTGTCTTGTTAAAATTTTTCTCATTACCTCTTTGTTTTTAAATTACGCGGGTAAAGGTAAATAATATTTGCAAAACAAACAAAATATATTCCTATAAAAATTCCCTCTTTTGTGTTAATAATATTCTATACCCCTTTTTTCATATAAAATTGGGCATTCCCTTTCAGGTCGGGCTTTCCACTTCAATCTTTTCTGTAAACAGAAAAGGATTTACGTTTCAATCCCTAATGCAATCGCAAACAGAGTCCCGATAAAAACGGGACACTGTTCTGCTCAAAACAAAGAGGTAGCTGCATATCCTCAGTCTTTACGTCCGCTTACTTCGGGATAGCAAAGCTATCCCTACGTTACGCTACCTTCATTCCTTCCGGTATGCAGCCCCCTCAAACAGCCAAATACATTCGCTCAGCCCTCTTCGTTTCGCCTCCGTCAGACTTCGTCCGACTCCGGCTACACTTCGAGAACTTCGCTCAAACAGCCAAAACCAAATTCGGTTAACGTAAGATGATAGCACTGAATAGAGAGTGTTCCGCAACCCGCCGCTCCTCGCTTCACTTCTTCCACCGTTCCTCCAACGCACATGCCAACAAGGTCACTCCCTCAGTCGCTTCGCTGTGCATTCGGGGTGCGTCTCAGGGTTTCATGCTCTACTGTCGTTTCGCCTGAAACCCTTCGCCCCTCATGCGGCGGGCTTGCTCGCAAATAACCCGCTTGAGGAAGCGGCTTCCCGTCAAGCGGTCGCCGTTCCCCGCTGGTCAGCCGTTCGGTTTCGCTTTTGTGCTCACCTCACTTCCCGCCTTGATAGTGCGTAGCCCTGAATTTTTATTTACAGTTAGGATAGAGTTTTAAAAAAATTGGCACCCACATTCTCTCTAAGATGAAATTGGGTTGCGTTAGCGTTAGTTTACCTCCTTATCCCCCTGCAAATGCCATGTTCACGTGGTTTACATGTTTTACCTTTACTGGCGTAAATTCTCACTTATTATTAATTTTTAAAATTATGGCAGCAAAACCAATTATAGCGATTAAGCACAGAGTGACTGACTACGCAGGTCTTGTAAATCTTGGCAATCGCGTTTTCGTCAGCTTAACAGGAAATTTGAATTACCCAACACCTGTTCCTGCTCTCGCTTCGCTTCAAACAGCAGTAACAGATGTTGTAAATGCAATCGCAGTTTGGGGTCCCAAAGGAAATCGTGGTCCTCATACAGCCCTTGTTGACCTTCGTGAAAAAGCGTTAACGCTTTCTCAAACGTTGAAATCAGAAGCACAGTATGTACAGAATACGGCTCAGACAGCAGCAGGTAGTGATTACGTTGCAATGGGTGCAATAATCCAAACAAGCGGATTTCAACTTGCAAGTTCAAAGACTCCGCAAGGCACACTTCAGGCAGTTCAAAGTTTTCACAACTTCGTTTCGCGCAAGCTCAACGCAAACCAGGTTAAAATGAAATGGAAGAAGCCGTTGAATACAACGTCAGCAGGTAATGTTAAAAGTTACGACATTTTCAGAGGTACAACAACAGTATTTTCTGCTGCTGTGCAGATGGCAACAACTACTAAAACATCTTTCATTGATACCAACAGTACCGCTGGATCAGTTACATGGTCTTATTGGATTGTTCCGGTAAATACCAATGGTCGCGGTGTCGTTTCAAATGCTGTAACGGTAACTGTGCCGAGCATGTAATCTCATCTTATTAAAATCAAAACCCGTTCCGGTAAAACAGAACGGGTTTTTTTAGGAAACAATTTAAATTATATACAATGGCAAAACCAATCATTGCAATTAAAGTTAGAACAACTAACTACGCAGCACTTGTCAATCTTGGCAATCGCATCATAGTTAGCATGACAGGAAATGCAAATTTTTCAACTCCTGCACCAACATTACTTTCGGTTCAAACTGCTATAACAGCAGTTGAAAACGCTATTGCTGTTTGGGGCAGCAAAGGCAATCGTGGATCTCACGCTTCGCTTAGTGATCTTCGTGAGAAAGCGTTAACACTTTCTCAAATGATAAAATCATTAGCGCAGTACGTGCAGAATACAGCACAAACAGCAGCAGGAAGTAATTATTTTGCAATGGCAGCGATAATAACCACAAGTGGTTTTTCAGCAGCTAACATCAAAAGTCCGCAGGGCGTTCTGCAAAAGGTGCAGAACTTCCACAACTTCGTTTCGCGCAAGCTCAACGCCAACCAGGTTAAGTTGAAATGGAAAAAACCTCTTAACACAGGAACAGCCGGCAATGTTAAATCTTACACCATTTACAGAGTCGCTCAGCCATCACCTTTCAGCATTGCCATGCCGATTGCAACTACTACCAAAACGTCATATATAGACATCCCCTCTTTGAGCAGCGACAATCTGAAATGGTCTTATTGGATTGTTCCTACAGGCGCAGCAGGTAATGGTGTTGTTTCAGATGCTGTCAACGTAACCGTTTCAAACATCTAAGATTACCTTAATAATACTTCAAAACCCGTTCAGGTAAAACTGTACGGGTTTTTTATTTGAAAAATAAGGTAATATCATCGGTAAGGCTGGTAGTTAACTTACTATTCTATTAATTATTTCATTTTGAACATCTGGGTGAAATTCTTCATAGATAGTATTCATACGTACATTATTTTTTTCATTAGGTTTAGGGATAATAAATGTAGTTGCATTTAACCACCGAACATTTCGTCCAACTTCAGTTAATTCATTAACATCTGAATTTAGAATTATATTATCTGTAATAATTCCGATAGCCTTAACAGTTATATCACTACTTGAATTAGCAGATTTAATGTAAACTATATCTCCGACTTTAAGTGAACTAAAGTATTCAAATAGTTCTGGTGCGGTTTCCCTATCCCATCCTGTACCGATAACATTATCTCTTATAAATGTTCCACTAACATCTTCTTCACCATATTTTGCTCCAACTCCATATATAGCCATAAAATTTAAGTATTAATTATAATGCAACGAAGATATAGATAATATAGAAAAGTAAAATACTTGTCAAAAAGTAAGTGCCGTTTCATTATATCAATAGTTAACAACTTTATAATAAAACTCCAATATTCACTTGAATTATTCATCGTAAAGGATTTATGTTTGCTTTTTACGCAAGAAAAAAAAGCAAAAATATCTCTAAATTTATTACTATAAAAATAAGACGCATCTTTGCTTCGATTTATGAATCTGAGAGACTATAAAGATTGGGATAAAGAAAACGGATTGCTTTCTGTACGAATGGAACCTAATAGTGAAAATAGGTTTGTTTGTTTAAATGGCAGTACGGGAAATTTTTGCCTGGATTATACGGAGGAAGACTGTACAAAGGAACTCGCCATGCAAAGAGCATGGTCGTCTGATACTGGTTTTTATCTTAGAGTACTTACAAACGGGGATGTTGTTGCAACGAATTGGTGGGCTGGAAATTCAATAGAAATTCCAAATTCAGATATTAATAGAAACCCAAAACTATTTTATCAGGCCCTTACCAAAAGTGCTCCACCTTTAACTGGAACTATTGTATCTTTTGCAAAACGTGTATTTTTAAGATTAAGGGACTGCATACAACAAACTGACAATGGACAAGCATCATTACGGACATTGATGTATTTATTGGCTGCGTTAAGCGATGGAGTTAATACTCCAGAAGAAGTTAACGCCCAAACTTGGGACTTAGAAGCCTTTGACAGCGGTTGGATTAATAGACATGATTGGGATGACGTATATAGAGCTTTTTTGAGTGGCAATAATATTAAACCTCTTGTAACATTAGTGCTCCGCCATGCTTCAAATAGGTTGTTTCAGGAAGCGCATCGCGAGGCAACTATTAAAGAATTTCAAACAACACTGTGGGGAGGAACTTATAGAAAATATGACAGTGATATTTCTGAAGGAGCTTTTTACACACCGACTCCGCTAGTCCGAACTATTGTGCAAGAATCACTATGGGCACTAAATAAAGCCATACCATTAAGCGAAAGGACATCTCTAAAAATTTTAGACCCTGCTTGTGGTTCGGCTGAATTTCTAAAGGAAGCGTTGAGACAACTTAAAATTAGAAACTATCAAGGCACAATCGAGATAACGGGATGGGATAAGTCTTTAATAGCATGTGAAATTTCAAGATTTGTTTTGACTTATGAAAATATTACAGAGTGGGACAGTAGAATCACTCTTAAAATCAGTAATAAAGATTCGCTTATAGAATCATGGGGGCAACAAAATTTTGACATTGTTCTTATGAATCCACCATTTATACCATTTGATAAATTGAATGACTATAAGGAAGTTGTTTTAAGTGAATTAGGTGGTTTAACAAAAAGGCAGCCAGACGCAGCCGCCTTATTTTGGAAAAGAGCAGCAGAGATTGTTGCTCCTAAAGGTATTTTGGGTTTAGTTTTACCGTTTTCATTTTTGGGTGCAGAAACATACAGTGAATTAAGAAAATATATTAAGGAGACTCTTAAATTCGATTTTTCTTTAGTTAGCAGGTTAGGAAGTGCAGGCTTATTCGAGAAGGCAATGATTATTCCATCGATTCAAGTAGGTACAAAGGGAGAATCTAATGCCAATACAGTATTATGGACTAATCATCAGCAAAAAGCAACCTATGAGGCTTTTCGTGAGCTTAGAATTTACAGGCGTTCAGATGTTTCAACTCCTGTGGACAAAGAATCTTATAGTATATATGAAAATGAAGCATTAACACAAATTAGTCCAACAAATAACTGGATGGTTGGTTCATACCAATCCTATAAAATAGCTGAAAAACTAAAAGAATATAATACTGTCGGCAAGTTATTTGATATAGCACAAGGTATTAAGACTGGGAACAATTCAATTTTTATTATATCAAAAAATGAGTGGTTGTCAAAAATTGGTAAAAAAGAGAGAACTTTTTTTCAACCCTGTATAACTAAAGATACCTTAAAGAATGGTCAACTTCATGATTTTTGGTATTTATTTTATCCTTATGGTAAATTTAAATTAAATTCCGAAGAGGAACTTGCCAAAAAACTACCCAAATATTATAAAGAAACATTAGAACCCAACAAATCTATACTGCAAAAAAGAAAAGATAATAATGGCAAATGGTGGGAACTAAGTCGCGCACGGCTTGAATGGCAACTTGAATCCACACCAAAATTAGTATCTACATTTTTTGGCAAAGCGGGATATTTTGCTTTTGACAAAGAAGGAAAATTTTTACTGTGCCAGGGATTTGTTTGGTTGCCCAAAAAGAAATTATTTAAAGATGAATTCTATTTTGCATACCTGGCAGTCTTACACGCTCCTTTAATTAATTATCTTTTAGAAATGGTATCTGTGAATGTTGCTGGCGGACAATTTAATTTATCAAAACGCTATTTGGATAATATGCCCATACCTGATTTAGGCAATGCTTCTTTTGATTCCATATCTTATTTGATTGATATAGGAAAAAAAATTAATAACGGAGAACCAATCGATAAGAATGATTTAAACCAAATGGTCGCTAATTTATATGGTTTAAATATTGATACTTTAAAATGAAGCTAAGATGCCAGGTTCATCTTTAAAAGCAACGACTAATGCTATAAATAAAGTATTAGGAAAATTTGCAGGTGTCGTTAAGGCTTTAGAAAACAATGATAATGGAAGTTGGAGTTTACGACAAGATACTATTTCATTTAATACATCAAATGAAAGGGACGGGGTGTTTGCCGTATATCCCTTTCCAATTAATTCAAGTATTTCTAAATCAATAAACTTCTTTTTTTCCGTTTCTCTTATCCTAAAAGCAAACGAGGATATTGAATCTTTAAATATCAGGATTCTCAAAGGTGATGAATATAGTGTTGGTGATGGTAACATAATTCCAACGGAACTTCTATTGCGCATAGAGTGGAGTAATGAAACTTCATCGGAGGCATTAACCGAACATGCACAACCACATTGGCATATTCACCCATATAAATCTAATGAAGTTGAACCCATTTTTAAACCAGACATAAAAAAAATATTTGACGAATTAGTCGCTTCTGAAGCGCAAAATATCACAAGTTTAATTTCTGACGTTCCAAACGAAGGTGCTCACCCTAACGTAAATACACCAATGTATAAATTCCATTTGCCTATGATAGCAGAATGGGATAAAGATTCAAAGGTGGCTATTAATAAAAAACTTGATGATAAGAACTTGGAAAAATGGCTAAGAGAATGTCTGAATTACACAAAAAACCAACTTGAGTTTATATTGAAAAAGATGAATTGATTAAAGGAATTTGCGATCTTTTCTTTTTATTCTTTTTGTGTTTTTTCTCATTCTTATTTTTGTCACTAAAGGGAAAATGGAAAATATGTTAAAACTCAAACTGAAACATTACTAAATTTTCTCTTCTTTTCTAAAAAAGGAAAAAGCAATGGCGTGTGTTTCACCACGCCTCTATTTAATGCCTTCTCCGCTAAAGCTCTAAAGGCAAATTGTCCCGCGCACAAAATCCAAACAGGTTATAATGTGTTCCTCCTCCTCATTCCGCAAGCACAGCGCCAACTCATTCAGCAACCCTGCTTTAATACTTTCTTTTTAAGGTAAGCAGGGACGCTGAAATGCCCTTCGGGTTTGCTGAAAAAGCAAAAGTTGTCACGGTGCTTGCAGTTCATTTCGTCGTCGTCATCATGCGGCTACTCAGTCCGAAAGGCAACATTCAACTCCATTTCGGTGCAGGTTTTCCCTTCATTTCGTTCATGCTGCCTTTCGTCCTCCGCCGCAAGTGTTTAGGCTCGCCTGCTTACTCACTCCGGCTGCGGGGCTGTCATGATTTTTGTAATCCACTGCTCCTGCCTACGCTGAAACAAAAAATCACGCCAGCCCCTTGTGTGAAGAACAGGGGCTGCAATCGTTCCGTAAACTACACTTTCTTTGCAGCCACCTCCGTTCGTACTCGCAGTGGCTCGCGACACAGCGGAACTGCAATGAAATATTGCAGCCGCTCTTCCAACGCTGGCTGAAGGCTCTATAACCTGTTTGGAATCCAACGCTCAAAAAAGGAAACAAGGCAAGAAATAAGGAAGGCAGGAAAAAAGGACAACCCCTTCGCACAATCCTTGTGTCTGCAACCTGTTCTCCTCACTTCATTCACTATTTCCTCAATCCTCTTCATTCCGTCTCTCTTCGTTCGACTCCATTCCGTTCCTTTCGTCAGACGTTCATTCGTTCATTTCACAAGTTTCGACACCCCACGCAGCACTATTCCTTCATTTGTCATTCAGTCATATAGCTGCCCTTGCCATCCCTCTCCAACGCTCAACAACAACACAAGAAAATCTCCTTTTGCTTGCAGTCAGTTCATTCATTCCGTTCATCCGTTCCGCTACACTTCGTCTCTCTTCGTTCGACTCCGTTCCGCTACACTTCGTCTCTCTTCGTTCGACTCCGTTCCGCTTCTCTACTTCACTCCATTCATTTCACTCACTTCAGCAACCCACGCAAGAGTGCCTCCATTCAGTCAATAAAAGAATCCCAACGCTTCGTTCCCTTTCGTCCTGCAATTTGCTTTCGCCATCCCTCTTTGCCAACGCATGAAAGCAAATTAACAGGACTTCATTTCACCCAACCAATTCTTTTATCGCCTTCAGTCAGCACCCTTGCCTTCCCGTCCCCGCCCCCCCACCCCTTAGAACCAAAGAAGCAAATAGGAAGTCTGTTTTTGTTTTAAGCATATCTCTATCTGCTTTCGATATATCTCTATTTGGTTTCAGGACGAACTACTTTGTTTCAAAAATATGTTACCCGGTAGGGAAGATAAATGACCTTGTTTCGATTTAATCTCACTTCGTTCCGATCAAATCTCAACTAAATGCAAACATACCTCACATAGTTAAAAAGTAACATTACTTTTTTGCTTTGTTTCCTTACTTTGATGAAAAGTAACACTACTTTTTTACTAATTAATCCCTCTTTTTAGCAGTTATATATGAATATTGATTTTTATTCCTCTTTGTGCTTCCCATTGCTTGACTATTGCTATATCCCGCCTCATTGCATTGTCGTAATTTTATGGGCATTAAAAATCTGATGAAATACATTCTTAAACTTATCAGGTTTGTAGTATCGTTATTCATGCAAAATAAGCCCACAATAAAGATCAGGTTAGCAAGGCTGTCTAATACAGCCCTGATTTCTTTTACCAATTCTTTAATCACGAATATGACGGGTCTTATTTTCTACCCAACCCCGAATCCAACCTTATTAGTAATTCAAAACGATTTAACCGCTTTCTCAAATAAAGTTACCGCATGGGGAACAGTAGGTAATCGAGGCTCTCATCAAATCCATGTGGAATTGCTTGCAGCAAGAGCAACCCTCATGGTTGACCTAACAGCGTTGGCTAACTATTGTGAAACAACAACTCCATACAATGAAACAGCTTTCACATCCTGCGGATGGGAAATCAAGAATCCCAAATCCTTAACGGGACCATTGCCAGCCGTTCAGAACCTTCGTCAATTCCTGTCCCGAACAATCAGCTACGGTCAAGTCAAGCTACGCTGGAAGCGCCCCTTAAACACCGCCTTCGGCGTTGTCAATGCCTATAATGTCTATCGCAATACCGTTTCCAACTTTTCCACTGCAACCTTAGTAGCAACGGTGACCAAAACCTCAATAATTCAAAGCGGCCTCACCTTGAATACATACTACTATTGGGTAGTTCCTGTTGGTGCTTCCGGTGCCGGTGTTACTTCCGATGTTTGTCTTGCTTCAGTAGCAATTCTCCCCTAAATCTGAATTTCTGAAAATCTGAAACCAATAAGGAAATCTTTTTTTCTTTTTATTGGAATTATTTTTCTCTCCGCCCTTGCAAACCCTTAGGCAAAGATAATCCCGCCAACGCTCTTTCAAGGTCAAGCCCTTCGGGTGAATTCAAATTTTTTTATGAATAATTTTTGGTGAATAAAAAAATTTGACCTTCAACCTTGCAATTCAGCCCTCCCTCGAATAAATAGTTGCCTAAGGGTTTTCAATGGCTTTCTGTGTTTGTGGTATTAGTTTGTGGCATTTCCCTTAACGAGCAACCCGCGACCGTCAGAATTGAACGTAACGACCAAATTATGGAAGATAACATCTGCCCATCTGTCCGGGCTTCAAAAATGGAAAGAGCAGGCCCGCAAGCGGGAGCCAATGCCAGGAAAACCCCCTCTATCTATTTTCCGATTTTGCGTTCCGGAAGTGCTCAGAATATTGAAAAATATATATAAATAGTTCTTGCATTACGGTGCAAAATAGTGTATCTTGCATCAGTTTTCAGAGCAGTAAAAATGAAACCTCTTTTCAAAATTCTCGATCAGCTACAGCCCTTTATTGGTGCAGGTTTCAGCCCTATGTTTTTTGCTCAAAGTGTTGTACCTATGTTGTACCCAGAAAATCAAAAACCTCGCAATCTCAATAGTATCAAGGGTTACAGGTTTTTAAAAGTGCGCTGTAGTGGGCTCGAACCACTGACCCCTACCTTGTCGAGGTAGTGCTCTAAACCAACTGAGCTAACAGCGCGATGAATTTGGGTCGGCAAAACTAAAAAAATCAATCCGCTTTAATGGTGTTCTTAAATAATTGTAGTTTTGCTTCAACAGTATTTTCGAATAAATAAAATATGCTTCAGTCAATATCTTCTAAAATTCAACCGGTAGTGAGCATAACCGACGAATCGTATGATTTAGGTTATGCGCATCGTTATCGCTTGCTTATAGAGATAACAAATGACGGAGCTACAGTTGTTGTGCTCAATCAGGGTTCCGACAAATTTATTCTGCTAAGGGATTATCAATTTAATATTGAAGAAAGGAATCGAAATCTGGAAGATATATTTTCATCGGATGAATTCCTTTCCCATGTTAATTATAAATCGGTAACGGTTTCAATTGTATCACCTAAAACTACTTTGGTGCCATCTCCGTTTTACGATTCAAATGAGAGCAGGAAGCTGCTTGAATTTAATCATACACTCAAAGCCAGCGATGTGATTTATTGTAATTACGTGAGGTCGTTCGATCTGCATAATGTTTTTGCTGTTCCGAAAGACCTGGATGAGCTGCTGAAATCGAATTTTAAGAATTTTAATTTGCTTCATGCAGCAACTCCTTTCATGGAAGGCGTGCATCTTGAATATCTTAACATGGCATTGACGAGTTTGTTTGTTAACGTTAGCAAGAAGGGATTAGAACTAATGGCAACCAATGGAAAACAGCTTCTTTTCTATAATAACTTCAACTATGAGACAATGGAAGATTTTGCTTACTATATGCTCTTTGTTGCTGAGCAGCTTCGCATTAATCCGGAGTTAAATCCGGTAACTCTCTCCGGTAATATTCAGAAAGATAGCCCGGTGTTTACAACCCTTTACAAATACTTCCGCCATGTAAATTTTGCCGAACGCACTGAGCAATATAATTATCATTTCGAGTTTGAGAAAATCCCTTCACATACTTACTTTTCTGTTTTCAGCCAAGCCTTGTGCGAATAATAAGCGGTACATACAGAGGCAAGATTATCCATGCGCCTGAAAATCTTCCTGTGCGCCCCACCACTGATTTTGCCAAGACAGCTCTCTTCAACATTATTCAATTTAAAGTTGACTTTGATTCCGTTAAGTTGCTTGATCTTTTTGCAGGCACGGGAAATATTAGCTATGAATTTCTTTCACGCGGAAGCACGGACATTACTTGTGTTGATATAAATCAATCCTGCATCAGCTTTATACGTGAAACTTTTCTCAAGCTCAAATTTGAAAAGGCAAAAGTATATAGGTCGGAGGTCTTTCGTTTCCTTAAAGATCATGATACGCAATATGATATTATATTTGCCGATCCTCCTTTTGAAATGAAAGAGACAGCGACCATTCCTGACATTATCTTTGAAAGAAAGTTATTAAAACAAGGCGGATGGTTGGTTGTTGAACACAAGTCTTCAGATACACTTCAATCAACCATACTTCCTGACGAAGTGCGGAAGTATGGAAATGTGGGGTTTAGTATATACCGAAAGTTGAAAGTTTAATGTTCAAAGTTTAATGTTGAAGCGCATTTAATAAAGATTAACCTTAAACCCTATATTTGCATTGCTTTTACTTAAAGGCTATTCTTTAAACTATGATGTTGAAGCACCTAAAATTAAGTGCACTCTTAAACTTTGAACCTTAAACTTATCTATGAAAACAGCTTTATTTCCCGGCTCATTTGATCCTTTTACGAAGGGGCATGAAGATTTGGTAAGGCGTGCTTTGCAGTTATTTGACAAAGTTATTATTGCCATAGGAGATAATAGTTCGAAAACTAATTTATTCTCTCCTGAGAAACGCGAAGCGGTAATCAAGAAAGTGTTTGAAGGGGAAAATAAAGTGCTGGTGATAGTATATAAAGGTCTTGCTGTTGATTGCTGCAAGAAAGCCGGCGCGGCTTTTATTCTTCGCGGATTGCGCAATACAAATGATTTTGATTTTGAACGCCCTATAGCTCAAATGAATCACGATCTGGATGCAAGCATTGAAACTGTTTTTATCATGACCAGTCCGCATCTTTCGCATATATCCTCAACCATTGTCCGTGATATTATTAATCATGGAGGAAACATTTCCCGTTTTGTTCCCGGTGCAATTGCAGATTACCTTATCAAATAATATTTCTTCGCCCTCACTTTTGCTACGTTCGCAACTTAAAAAGCTGCATTAACAAAAAATCAGAAAAATGTATGCAACTGACTCATACTTTTGATACGTCTTTAAGGAAACGTTCTTACAAATTTTTGATTGTTAGATAAAGTGCAGGCGCTATAGCTTTGATGGTATTGTGAATCCCCCTCTTTTCTCATGTGCCATGTAAGTTTCAGTCTTTCGGTAACGGTTGGTTTTCGGAGCCGTGTTTCCATTCCGATCTTTTCGAATCATCCGTTACCGGAATCCTGCATTTAGATTTTAAGTAGTAATCTTTAAATTTCAATCCTGTCCTGATTCATCGGGATGGGATTTTTTATTTTGCAGATAAGATTATTCACACTACTTTCATTCGGTGAAATATATAAACCGCCTTGCAGTTCCTCTTTTATATTTATTAACTCTGTCTGTTTTGAACGGTTTTGCACAGTCGAATGAAACTGCTTCTTTTAAATTATTTCTTGTCGGAGATGCCGGTGAAGGTGATTCCACGGGGGCCACGTTGCGTGACCTGCAAATTAAGCTGCGCGACAACTCAAACAGCGCAGTAATATTCCTTGGAGATAATTGCTACAAGCGAATGTTGTTTGGAATGGTTCATCTTGAAATTAAGGGATATGACGGCGGTAAAATAACCCGACGAAGAATGATGTCGCAGCTTAACATTTTAAAAGGATACAAGGGCTTTGCCTATTTCGTACCGGGCAATCATGACTGGTGGAATGTAATCGCACTCAAGAGCGGAAAGAAACATTTGCGAAAGGAGCAGTTGTTCATTGAAGATACGTTAAAGAATTTTACAACCATACGCAATTATAATGAAGGAACATTTCTTCCCGCTGACGGAAGCCCGGGTCCGGTGTCGAAGGATTTTAATAACGGCAAAACACGAATTATTTTTATTGATACCTACCGCTTAATGATTGAAGAGGGGAGAAGGAGGCATAAAGATTCTTTATTATTAGACACTTTTTATAAAGAACTTAAAGCTCAACTTACAGACGCAAGCAACAAGCATGAAAAGATTATTGTTGTAGCTCACCATCCGATTCACGCCAAGGGTAAACATTCATTTCCGCTTGTGTTTTGGGAAAGGTTGAACAGGCGTTTTGCGGATTCCAATACAAATTATCCTCCTTATAACAGGATGGCTATTCACTTAGACAGCTTGCTTAAAGAACACCATCACCCCGATATATATTACGTGAGCGGGCATGAACATTCGCTGGAATATTTCTTTAACGACAGTCTTCATTATATCGTAAGCGGTGCAGGCAGTAAAACGGATAGGGTTAATTTGGAATCGTGCACCGATGAAGGGGAATGTGTGCAATGGAATGAAGAAGGTTTTTTTGAGATTGATTTTTATGGGCGCAGGGAAACGGTGTTGATGTATCACAGGAAGGACGTAAAATCAGAACTGCAGGTAGAGTGCCTGGCGGGGTGTGATTGAAGGAAATAAAAAGGATACTATTCTTTAAATGAAAAGTTCTATTACCTTTATAGTTCATTTTGAAAGAAGATGATGAGCCGTTCCATGTTAATTTGTTTTATATGCATTTCTCATTTTTTTACGACTCATTTATTCGCTCAGGATATTAAAAGCAATAGCTCAGGAAACATATTTTTCCCGCAAAAAAGGAACGTAGATACAACGATTGCCATTGTAGGTTATCCCGACTTTGCATTCAAAAACAAATTGTTTCTAATTGATTCTCCATTATTTTCTGCACAAACGGAACCACATATTGAAAGTGGTGTTCATTACACAACTTTCTTTTGTAAAATGGAAACAACGTTGCGCAGTCATCTTAACATATGGGTAAAGGTTCGAGCGGGGAATGATGATTTGTACCGGCAAATTACAGCAGAAAGATATGAATAGACTAAATTATCTATGGGGTGGGATGGAAAGTGCAAGGTGCCGATGATGTCTATGTTTATCTTGCGAGGGCATATCGGTTACCGGAAGGATCGTCACTAAAACAAGAATGGTCACAGTTGTGAGGTAAGTGTTACGACTGTAGAAAGCAGAAGACATACGCTGCGATCTGCGCTATGATGTTGACGATTACCGATTTTATAACACACTCCTCTTACCCCAAAAGTCACGTATTAGTTTGACTAATAAGCCCAATTTCTTACAACATTACATATATTAAAATTTACTAAAAAAATAACCATTGGTTTCAAAATATGCCATTTCTTATCATTCAGGCATATTTAAAATCGCATAAATGGGTTTTTCTTACATTAAATTTTCTTTTTTTTTCAGAAAAACAATTATTTTTTAAAAAAAATAGTACTGTTTTTTTTGAAAAGTACTCCTTTCAAAAAATCACTACTCTTTTTTTTGGAAAACAACTCTTTTTGAAAAATGACAACTGTTTCTAAAAAATCACCACTCTTTTTTTTAGAAAACTACTCTTTTTAAAAAATAACAACTGTTTTTTGGGAAAAGTACTTTTTTTAAAAAATAACTACGTTTTTTTTAGAAAACTCTTCTTTTTAATAAATAACTACATTTTTTTTGGAAAAGCAATTCCTTTTAAAAAATAACAACTTTTTTTTTGGAAAAACACCTCTTTAGGAGCTGTTTGGTAGCATATAGTGCGGATTAAAATGCTCCGGTAATGCTAAGTTCCTTCAGCTCCGGCAACTCTCTCATTTTTTTAATACCACCTAAACGGTTATAATATTTACTGAAAGTATACTTGCCATGCTTTTTTAATTGGACCAATGAAGGGGGGCCACCTAATTCGATATGAAGCCTCTTTAAATCTTCCAGGCAATGTTCTTTTGTTATATATTTAGGATGACGACGGGCATTTTCCAGTGAATTGTATTTTTTGTTAGGCGAAAGCCCAGCTAATTCCTGCGCCTTTTGCATGGAGCCAAAGCAGGTTACATACATATTATGAGTAAACTTCCCCTTTTTATTTATTTCATTACAGGAAGGTGTGTAACCTAATTTTGACGCAAGTTTTTTCAAATGAGAAAGTAACTCGACTTCTGTGTATAGTCTGCGTCTTCCTCGCTTGTAATGTTTTGTAGTATGTACAAATCCGCTTTCTTCAGCAACCTTTCTGAATTTGTGATAATATGTTTGAATGCCGGGATAAATCTTTAATGCTTCATTTAAACAGGGCACCCTTCCTAATTCTTTTGTATAAGCCATAAAACCGGCGAGCTTGGCTGCTTCTCTGTTCTTCTTCTTCTGTTCAATGAATTGCTTATATTCATTTTCATCGCATCCTCTGCGAATAATTTGCCATATTCGTTCACCTGTTCTATTATACCTACTGCCAATTTCACTTAGTGAAAGGCCAGAAATAAATTGGCTGATAAGCGTATCTCTGCAGATGCCCATTTTTAATAGAACGCCTCGCTTAACTTTTGCTTTATTCATGATTATGTTCATAAAAAAAATAAAAAATACAGCGTACAACTAAATAGTATTTAAACCAGCTAAATGCCCAAATTGTTTTTTTATTATGAGTGCAGAATTTTAGCTTTAGCTTAAGCCTGTCTGTAACTCTGCAAAGTTAATGATTGCAACATTACGAATCAATAGAACAGATGTTCTAACACACTTGTGTGTTTTGTTCTCATTTTTAAAAGTACGCGAAACGCTTACTCAAAACTCATTTGCAGAATCTTTGAAGCATTTGGTCTGAATGTTCATCGCCAAGCGAGGCAGCCTTACGCCAGTCCTCACATGCCCCCTCTTGGTCGTTTAAATTTAATTTTGAAACGCCGCGATTTCCATATGCTTGTGCCTCTTCAGGATTAATGACAATGACCCTGTTATAATCTTCAATAGAGCCGGCAAAATCTTTCATCGCACCCTTCGCATTCCCTCGGTTTGAGAATGCTTCCTTATAATCGGCTTTCAACATTATTGCTTCGTTATAATCGGCGATTGCACCGGAAAAATCTTGTAAAGCCGCTTTTGAATTCCCTCTGTTAAACCATCCAACGTAATAGCGGGGGTTTATGTCAACGGCTTTTGTAAAATCTGCTATGGCTCCTTTGTAATCATTTATATCTCCTTTTGCGATTCCGCGGTTATAATAGGCTTCCATAAAACCCGGATTAAGGGTAATGGCTTCGTTATAATCTGTTATAGCACCTTGCGTGTCGGTTAATCTCTTCTCTTCATTACCTCGATTGAAATATCCGTAAAAATCATCGGGTGCATTTTCAATAACATTTGTCCACAATGCCGTGCTGTCTTTCCATACCTTATTTTGATTATAAGTTATATAAGAGAAAAAAATAACAACCACAGATAGAATTGCGATGGTGTATTTTTTATTTTTTGAATACGCATTTTCAATGACTTTATTATAAAAGGATCCGGCAATAAAAATTATTCCAAAACTTGGTATATATGCATAACGCTCGGCAAGGTAAATGTTTGTGCCAAAAGGAATGAGATGAACCACAAGCACAATAGTTGCTAAATAAAAGAGTAATCCGAAAAGCACCTGTTTTCTATATTGCCCTGATTTATATGCCGCAAAAGCAATAAGAAAAATTAGTGCCGGCGACAAATAGTAGAGTAGGGGTAAGCCATTGTCGGCAGGAGGAAATCCATGGTAGGCAGACAGGCCTGATGGAATGAAAAACTTGATGAGGTAGAAAATAAGAGCAAAGCAGGATAGAAATATTCTGTTTTCAAAAGGAACTGATTTATGGAATGAATATCCGAAAGCGTCGGGATTGACAGGCGCATGATGAGCATGAAGGATAGGAATGAGGACAATGACGACAGCAATTACTACAAATGGAATTTTCTCAAGAATTACTTTCAATGTCGCCTTCCTTGAAAAATATATATCAATTAAAAATAAAACCACAGGAAGCGATGCTGCCATAGGTTTGGAAAGCATTGAAAGCACAAAAAGGACAATTGAGCAGGCATAATATCCTATGTTTTTATTCTTATTCAAATACATCAGATAACCAGCTAAAGAAGCAAGAAAGAAAAATGCAAACAATACATCCTTTCGTCCTGTAACCCAATTAACAGGTTCTGTGGTGAGGGGATGAATGGCAAATAATAATGATGTAACGGCAGCGGTATCCGTTCTTTTAAAAAGTAGAAACATAATATAGAAAACGAGTGACACAGAGAGCAGATGTAATAAAAGATTGGTCACATGATACCCCTTCGGCTTTAAACCTGAAAACTTATAATTGATGGCATAAGATAAAATGGTTATCGGATGATACATGTATTTCTCCGTCGGCTTGAACATTTTACCGATGCTTGCGGGTGAAAGGGATTTGATGTCATCATTGGCAGTGACATGCGAATCGTCATCCCAGTTGGTGAAGCCGTTATTAATGCTGTTTGAATAAACAAGCAGTGTAAAGAGAAGGATGCCGCAAAGAATAAGAACGGAATTGCTTTTTCCTTTAATATCGAGCAAGGGCTTGTTCTGCTTTATTGCTGATTGATAATTATTATTTGCAGCTTTTCGTACAGGCATTTAAGTAAATATTCTTTCAGTGACGGCTAATATTCGCGCTCTAAAAGTATAAACTTTCTTTAATCTGATTCTTTGAAAATATTGGATTTCTTCAACCTAATTTGTATAAAAATAAAAAAACCGTTCAACAATATAGCTGAACGGTTTTTTTAAAACCTTGATAAAAATTAATTATGATGCGCGTTGAACGTTCACTGCATTTAAACCTTTTTTACCTTGTTCTACATCGAACGTAACATCATCGCCATCGCGAATATCGTCTTTCAAACCTGAAGAGTGTACAAACACATCTTGTCCTGATTCATTGTCATTAATAAAACCAAAACCTTTGGTGTTATTAAAAAATTTTACTTTACCTTTTTTCATTTTGTTATTAAATTTAAATTATTTTATGGTGCAAAGGTAATTAAATAAACTTCATAAACTAATTTTTATCATAAATATGATAATTTGATGCAATCAGAGGGATTTATTGGTGGCCTTTTGAGATTTGGAGAGTGTTGCCGAGAGATTCCTTATTTGTTAGTCAATGTATATTTCATGGTCAAAATAAATAAACTTGCATGGTATTGTATTAATCCTTTATATTTGTCCCCGTAATGAGATCAAACACCCAAAATACAAGCCATGCAATGTGTTGCACAGTTATGTGTTGTAGAAAATACAGCGTTGGGTTGCTATTGAACTGAAGTAAAAGAAAATTTCAAGTAAAATATACGAACCCTTCGCAAACACGAAGGGTCTTTTATTTGCAGATAAATTCAAAGTATGACAAAAGCATTAATTAAATACGGTAATTCAATAAGCACTTCAACATGTTGTATGACATGCTGTACAAACTTTCATCGAAGGTGCGATATTGATATGACTTAGTATAAAGAAAATCAAAAATCAACAAAGCCCTTCGAGCAAAATGCACGAGGGGCTTTTTAGTTTTCATTCATTCAAACAAAAAATAATCAGAAGTGGGCAAAGAATTAAAATATCAAATAGCAGGGTTGCTTAATCGACTTAAGGGATCAGACATACATGCATCACTGAAGTTTTTATCAAAAGAATTTCAGGGTAAAATTACTTTTTCATCCAGTTTCAGCTTTGAAGACCAGGTTATAGCTCATGCTATTTTAAATGAGCAGTTGCCGATCAGCATATTTACATTGGATACAGGACGCTTATTTCCTGAAACATATTCTGTATGGAGCAAAACGAATGAGCATTATAATACCAAAATCAAAGCGTACTATCCTGAACATGTTGTTCTCGAAAAATATCTGAATACAAAAGGGCCGAATGCATTTTATGAGTCTGCGGTGAACAGAAAAGAATGCTGCCATATTCGTAAAGTCGAGCCTTTAATAAGAGCGTTAAAAGGAAATGCTGTTTGGGTGACAGGTTTGCGTGCTGAACATTCAGCTTCACGTAATAATCTTGAGCTTTTAGAATGGGATGATGTCAATCAAATTATCAAATTCCATCCATTGTTGCATTGGTCTACTGAAGAAGTAAGAAAGTTTATAAATCAAAACAACATCCCATATAATTCATTACATGACAAGGGCTTTGTAAGCATTGGCTGTGCTCCTTGCGCAAGAGCAATTCAACCGGGAGAAGATTTCCGAGCAGGAAGATGGTGGTGGGAAGACAGTAGTAAAAAAGAATGTGGATTGCATGTTAAAACTGAAACACCGAATCAAAATTCACAAGAGGATTAATAATAAAGTATGAGCAAGTATCATTTAGATCATTTGGAACAGTTAGAGTCTGAAGCAATATATATTCTTCGGGAAGTGGCGGGTCAGTTTGAACAACCTGCTTTGCTTTTCTCCGGCGGCAAAGATTCTATTGTGTTAGTTCATCTTGCATTGAAGGCGTTTCGTCCGGGAAAATTTCCTTTTCCGTTGGTGCATATTGATACAGGGCATAATTTTCATGAAGCATTGGATTTTAGAGACAATCTTGTAAAAAAGCTAAAAGAAAAATTAATAGTCCGCAAGGTGGAAGATACGATTAAGAGCAAGCGCCTTTCCGAATCGAAGGGCAAGTTTGCAAGCCGCAATTCCTTGCAGACTTATACCTTGCTTGATACTATTGAGGCATTCGGTTTTGACGCCTGCATTGGCGGTGCGCGCAGGGACGAAGAAAAAGCAAGAGCGAAAGAGCGGATTTTTTCAGTGCGGAATGAATTCGGACAATGGGATCCTAAGTTACAACGTCCTGAATTATGGAATACATTCAACGGAAAGATTCATAAAGGTGAGAATGTCCGTGTGTTTCCTATCAGCAACTGGACGGAGCTGGATATATGGAATTATATACATCGTGAGCAGATTGAATTACCATCCATTTATTTCGCTCATGAAAGGGAAGTGATAGAGCACCAGGGGCAATGGCTTGCAGTTTCAGATTTTGTGAGAATTGAAAATGGTGATGTTGTCGTAAAAAAGAAAGTTCGTTATAGAACGGTTGGTGATATGACTTGTACCGCTGCTGTCGAGTCAACAGCATCAAGCATAAAAGAAATTATTTCGGAAATTATTGCCACTAAAACAAGTGAACGCGGAGAAACAAGAATTGATGACAGGGTGTCGGAAGCTGCCATGGAGGATAGAAAGAAGAACGGATATTTTTAATTAAAGGGGAGAAATAAAATGGATATACTAAGATTTATAACTGCAGGAAGTGTGGACGATGGCAAAAGCACATTGATAGGTCGTTTGCTGCATGACAGCAAATCAATTCTTATTGATCAGATGGCAGCCATAAAGCGCCAAAGCATCAATGAAGATGATGAACCGGATTTGGCTTTGCTTACCGATGGATTGCGCGCAGAGAGAGAGCAAGGCATTACGATTGACGTTGCCTATAAATATTTTTCTACGCCGCTTCGCAAGTTCATCATTGCTGATGCTCCCGGTCATGTACAATACACACGAAATATGGTGACGGGCGCTTCCAATTGCGATTTAGCCATATTGCTTATAGATGCAAGAAACGGTGTGGCAGAGCAGACTAAAAGGCATGCGCTTATTGTTTCGCTTCTTGGTATCCCGCATGTCGTTGTTGCAATTAACAAGATGGATTTGGTGGATAATTCAAAGGAGATATTTGATCGCATTGCAAGTGATTTTTCAAATGTGGTCAAGGCAATCGGCTTAAAGGATGTGACCTATATACCGATCAGTGCGAAGAAGGGAGATAATATCGTCACCAAGTCTGTAAACTGTCCCTGGTATCAAGGTGAGCCCTTGCTTCATTATTTAGAGCATTTGGAAATACAGAAGGACGTTAATCTCACGCAGGCACGATTCCCAGTTCAGTATGTTATCCGTCCTCAAACGGAAGAGTTGCATGATTACCGCGGGTATGCTGGCAGAGTTATAAGCGGTGTATATAAAAAGGGAGATAAAGTTACCATACTCCCGTCCGGCGCAGAAAGTACCATACAAACAATAGAAATAGCAAGCAGCGAAGTGGAGGAAGCATTCGCTTTGCAGAGCGCCGTATTTCAACTGCAGGATGATGTGGACGTTAGTCGTGGAGATATGATTGTAAAAAGTGAAAGCTTGCCGAAGGTCCAACAGGAACTGCATGCCGTGATCTGCTGGATGGACAATAAGCCGCTAGTGAAAGGCAACAAATATTTACTTCAGATCAATAGCTTGATTGTAAAAAGTATTGTGAAGGAAATCGAATATCGTATAGATGTGAATACGTTGCAGAAAGAGCAATCGCCGGCACAGGCGGGATTGAATGATATTGTTAAGGTAACCATCAGGACGGCTTCGCCTGTTCCGTATGATTCTTATCTGCAGTTAAGAGCAAACGGAGGCGCCATCCTGATTGATGAAACAAGCTACGCAACAGTTGGAGCCATTCTTATTCAATAAAAATTAAAAATAAAAACCATGCAAAGTTTCAGAACAGAATTAGAAAATCCCATCGTCGAAAAGGACATCATTGAGCTGGAGAAAAAAATTCATCTCTTCCGTGAAGGGAAGATCAGTGCGGAGAAATTCAGAAGTCTTCGTTTGGCAAGAGGAGTGTATGGCCAGCGACAGCAGGGTGTCCAGATGGTGCGTATTAAACTGCCTTATGGTAAGCTAAGTGTAAAGCAATTGCTGAAAATAGCTGACATATCCGATGAATATGCAACCGGAAATCTGCACTTAACAACACGCCAGGATATTCAAATACATTATGTAAGTCTGGAGAAAACTCCTGAGTTATGGGCAAAGCTCGAAGAGGATAACATCACCTTGCGGGAAGCCTGCGGCAATACTGTGCGAAACATTACTGCCTCATCCATCGCAGGAATAGATGCAGATGAACCTTTTGATATAAGTCCATACGCACAAGCCATGTTCAAATACTTTCTGCGAAATCCTGTTTGCCAGGACATGGGAAGAAAATTCAAGATAGCGTTTTCTTCAAGTGATAAGGACAGCGCTCTGACTTATATGCATGATTTAGGTTTTATTCCGAAAATAAGAATAGAAGGAACAAAAGAAGTACGCGGGTTTAAAGTGCTTGTGGGAGGTGGCTTAGGCGCTCAGCCTTTTCTTGCAAAAACAGCGCATGAGTTTCTCCATGAAGATTTGATCATTCCATATACCGAATCATTGTTGCGGGTATTTGACCGTCACGGTGAGCGCGCGAGCAGGCATAAGGCAAGGCTCAAATTCTTAATTGACAAGATCGGGTTTGATGAATTAACCCGGCTTGCAAGCGAAGAGCTTAAAGCGTTGAAAGTAAAAAGCTATAGGGTAGATTATGATTCTTATCCCCGTGACGTTGTCTTTGCAGCGACCAATGCATCAACCATCGAAATAAAAAATAAAGCCATATATGAGGCATGGTTAAAGACTAACACTTTTGAACAAAAGCAAAAAGGATTTTTTGGAGTGTATATAAAAGTACAGACAGGAGATATTAAAACTGATAAGGCAAGATTATTGGCAGCCGTTGTAAAAAAACATGCTTCAGATGATATCCGGATCACTGTTAACCAGGGATTGTTGTTAAAGTTTATCAGGAAGGAATTACTTCCTAATGTTTTCACTGAGCTTGATAACATTGGTCTTGCTGAACCCGGTTTTGACAGTACAGCAGACATAACAGCTTGCCCGGGAACTGATACATGTAACCTTGGAATATCCAGCAGCACAGGGATTACCCGAGAATTAGAAAGAGTAATAAAAGATGAATACCCCGATCTCATTTATAATAATGATATAAAAATTAAGATCAGCGGTTGTATGAACTCCTGTGGACAGCATGGGATTGCCAACATAGGTTTTCAGGGAAGCTCATTGAAAGCAGGAGTTAATGTTTTGCCGGCTTTGCAAATATTATTGGGAGGCGGAACGCAAGGTAACGGGAATGGCAGGGTTTCAGAAAAAATAATAAAGATTCCAAGCAAGAAAGGCCCGCAGGCACTTAGAACCCTTTTGGATGACTTTGAAATAAATTCTCTTGATGAAGAATATTTCAATAACTATTATGACAGAAAAGGCAAAGATTATTTCTATCGCTTGCTAAAGCCATTAGCAGGTTTGTCCAATCTAAGCACAGATGATTTTGTTGATTGGGGACATGAAGTGAAATACGAATCAGCTATTGGAGTCGGCGAATGTGCCGACGTAGTGATTGATCTTGTCGCAACCTTGCTCTTTGAATCAGAGGAAAAGCTCGCATGGGCGAAGGAATCGTTTGCTCAAAATCAGTTTGCTGACAGCATATATCATAGTTATAGTGTTTTTGTAAGCACAGCAAAAGCGCTGTTGCTGGACAAGCAAGTAAGCTGCAATGCACAGAATGCTATTATCAATGATTTTGACAAACACTATGTAGCTGATGGGCCGTTCAAATTCTCCCCTGATTTCAGAACGTATGTGTTACGAATTAATCAGTTTGAACCCGCAAAAGAATTCGCAGAAAAGTATCTAAACGACGTGGATCAGTTTTTTAACCAATCGAAATCATTCAGAGAAAAGCAGTTGGAAATATCGAATAAAGATATTTCTACAACAAAAATAATTTATTCTTCAAAATAAAATAAAATGAAAAATCCAAAATTAACATTAGTAGGCGCTGGGCCGGGTGATATTGAATTGATAACATTAAAGGGATTAAAAGCATTAGCCCAGGCAGATGTTGTACTGTACGATGCACTTGTAAACCCTGAATTGTTAAATCATGCACCCGTCGGCAGCTTAAAGTTATATGTAGGGAAAAGGAAAGGCAACCATGAATTCACACAAGAGCAAATCAACAATCTGATTGTTGATTATGCTTTTTCATATGGACATGTGGTGCGACTTAAAGGAGGGGATCCTTTTGTATTTGGCAGGGGGCATGAAGAGATTCAATATGCTGACAGCTTTAATATTGAAACAGAATATATTCCCGGCATATCCAGTTCCATTGGTGTTCCCGGATTACAAGGAATACCGGTTACCAGCAGGGGATACGGAGAAAGCTTTTGGGTGATAACCGGAACTACTGCATCAGGAGAACTTTCGGAAGATGTTCGCGCCGCCGCTCAAACCAATGCTACAGTTGTGATATTGATGGGAGTAAGCAAGTTACGGAAGATTGTTGACGTGTTTCAATCATTCAACAAACAGGATATGCCTATCGCCATTATTCAAAACGGATCGCTGCCCGATGAAAAAATTGCTCTTGGCACCATTGATACCATTATAAGGATTGCAGAAGAAGAAAAAATCGGATCGCCGGCGGTGATTGTTATTGGAGAGGTTGTGAAACTGCATGCTCATTTTCCTTCTCACCTGAGGGAATGGAAATCGCTGCTTGAAATTAAAAACTAAACCGATCATGAGAGAAACAATTGAGAAATCAGATAATACTTTATTCCCGGTTTTTATCAAGCTGGAGAAGCTGCAAGTGCTTATTGTTGGCGGTGGACTTATTGGTTATGAAAAAATCAGAACCGTCTTAAATTGTAATCCACAAGCAGATGTGACGCTTATTGCAATAAGTATTTTGCCTGAACTAATCACTTTTGTGAAAGATTTTCCAAATGTAAAACTTATTCAAAAAGCATTTGACATATCAGACCTGGAAGATAAAGATCTTGTTATTGCAGCAGTGAATGATAAGGCATTAAGCGGTGAGATTAAGAATCATGCAAAGTCGAAAAAAATACTAATTAATGTTGCCGATACCCCTGACCTTTGTGATTTTTATCTCGGTTCGATAGTGAAGAAGGGAAATTTAAAAATAGCCATTTCTACGAATGGAAAATCTCCAACTATTGCAAAGCGTTTGAAAGAAGTGTTTTCAGAAACATTGCCGGATGAGCTGGGCGAAGTGCTTGATAATATGCACATCATCAGGAATCAGATGAAGGGTGATTTTGCAGCCAAAGTGAGCACACTGAATTCGATAACTAAAGACTTAGCCGCAAGAAGCGAGTCAAAGAAAAAGGATTGGCTGATGGTCGCTTCTTTGGCTTTTTTTGCTCTCTATTTGATAGCCATGTTATATATGCTACTGCCTCATACATGGATTGGTTCTTTTAAAGAATCCATTCTTCATGTAAATAATAGTTTTTGTTTGATATTTACAGGTGCAACTTTTTCACAATTACTAAATGTTATCATAGTTGTGTTTACAGATTTAAGTTGTGTCATAAATATGCTTTTTGCTTTTTGCCTTTGGGCATAACAGTTTGTACCTGAAGATGATTTGCCCATGAGCAAGTCCTTTCAATAACGAGCGATAACATATAAAACTAAAAACTTAATTCTTAAAACATACTAAAAATGAAATTTTAAAAATATATATTTATACTAAGAAACTGTTTAAAATTCAGTTG
>PLYJ01000267.1 GCA_003151745.1 Bacteroidota bacterium | reverse complement strand
TTTCTCAACTTAATTTTAAACAGTTTCTTAAACTCATTCTTTGCGCTCATTATTATACAAGAAAGTAAGCGCGCCTGAGGGGCATTTTTTTACCTGCTCAATTATTTCAGTTGAAGGTGTTCCGTTAGCATCAATCCATTTCTTTTGCTGAGGCTTAAAAACTTTTGGCAATTGCGTAAAGTAGCGCGTTGAATGCTGGCAATATTCCGGTTTCCAGACTACCGTTATTTCATCGTTAGCATAATTAACTACTTTTTTAGTATCACCATTTCTGAAAACATACGTTCTGACGCGAATTGCATTTTCAAGTATTTTAGAAATGGGACAATGCCTTGCGATTTCCTGCAACCGCGTCTTTTGCTCCTCATCCACTGCAAAGATCTTTTTGCCATCTTTCTTTGCATAGGCAATAGTCTTTGAAAGCAGCTTATCGGCAGGCGGCCAGCTTGAACAACCTTGAGAAGAATAAAGCTCAACGACGGCAACGGGTTCAAATTGCAGTTCGCTTTTGAAACTTATTATTCTTGTCATAACAGCGCAAATGCTTACTACGAATAATAGCTTTTTCATAAATTTTCTATAACCTGCGAAGTCTTGTCTGTTCCGGCTTTATTTGGCTTCTTTTTAAAATCAAGTCCGCAATTAAAGCAATGATAAACTTGATTTAAGAAGGGCAACGGAAAACCTAATAGCAAAAGTGAAATGGCCATACCTTGCCTCGAAGTCAGCGGTTTTGAAATTTCATCGGAACCGCATGCAGGACATTTTATTTTTTCCACTAAAGCCATAAGTGATGCGAACCTGAAAATAAATAATAAGTGATAATCGCAATTAAAGAGACAATTACGGCGGCTGAAAGGAAGAGCTTTTGTTCAAATCGTAGATTTTTTAAAAGCGGAATTTTATCCGTTGCTGCATCAAGCTTGTCATATAATTTTGAAGGTTGATTTTCCTTATCAGGCGTGAGCCCTGCTTCTTTCAGAATTTCAGTCGCAAAGACTACATCGCTTTGTCTCACCTGCAGCTTTATGCCGCCAATGGCATTTGAGTAAAACGGATTTACCTGAGTTGTAAGCTCATCCTTAACAAAACATTCAATGCCTTCCGATTCAAGGTGGGCACGAATTATTGTAAGTTCGTTTATATAAGAAAAGGTTTTGATGGTGATGAAGCTGTCCATAATTTAATTATTAACTCTTTCGCGGGTTCGAAACATCGCTAGCGTTTCAAACCCTGATTTTATAGTTTTTTTTACAAAGATAAGAACCTTGATATACAATAAGCGCTCCAAATAAAATCAAATCTAAACTTCTGTTAGATATGAAGCTATTAGTTTTAAAATTTGAAGTCACAGAAAAAGTTTTAAGGTGCAGAATATTTCTAAATTTGCCCATAAATGAATGCACTCATTTTTACAATGACATGTTATAAACCGTATGATGGTAAAAAATGTTCTCTTCTTAACCGGCATCGGTTTAATTAATTTGATTCTCTTTTTAGGAATCTTTACTTTTCTTCAGAATGAAAATAATTACAACCACACGCTTGGCAAATTTTCATATAATTATGAAAAGACAGGCACGTGGAATAATTATGAAATTAAAAAAGTAGCCAAGCGGTATGTAGAAATATCGAATAAAAATTTTGAAAATTGGGACGCCTCCATCTATGAATGTATAAGTAAAAGAATGTACAGTCCCGAAAGCGATTGTTACGGCATGGTGAGAGGTGCTTTCTTTCCTCTTTTCCCCATACTCTGGAAAATAACCGCTGCAACACCTGTTGGAATTTCATTGATTAATTATTTCCTCTTTGTTTTATCCATAGCGTTATTAGTTACAACTATTTTGAAAACAAGCACGTTTGATAAATTTATTATATATGCTGTTTTAATAGCTCTTCCTTCAACGATTGTTTATCATATTCCTTATACGGAAGCGCTGTTTTTGTTCACGATGACTCTTGCAGCTATAGGAATATTGAAGAACAGATACTGGCTGTTTTTTACGGGCGCTCTTTTAACAGAAATGATAAGGCCGGCAGCATCATTTGTTATACTGGCTATTCTGTTTACGGAGGTCTTGCTGTTAATTAAGAATGGAAATTTTAAATTATTTGTAAAAAAAGCTTTTGGAATGGCAATTCCTTTTTTGCTTGGCTGTCTTATTGCCATATTTATGCAATATACGTACACTTCCTCCTGGATTACCTTATTCGAAGCTCAAAAGCATTGGTATAACGGAATTCATCTGTTTAAAACTATTTCAGACTGGTCGGTTGAAGGCTTCGGACTTTCCTCTTTCTCTATATTCTTTGTTTGCATCCCTTCATTAGTATATATTGTTTTCTTATTCTTTAGAAAAAACAACCCTGATGCCGAAGTCAATACTTTCAATTTTGAAAATGGTAACAAAGCGGGATATTTATTTCTTATTTCAATCTTTTATTTAACCGGTATTTTTATTTTCGCTTTATTAACAACGGGAGGAAGCCTTCACAGTTTTTTCAGATATACATTATCAACTCCTCTGTTTTATATCGCCCTATTGATTCTTCTCAATGGCATATATAATAAGCCGATAAAATTACCGCTTTATTATTTTATCATTTCTTTGGTGCTGATTGCTTTATTTCTCAACCTCGTGAAATATGGCGGAGATAGAATAAGCTTTAGTTTCTTTGGACTATACTTGTTTATTTTGTCGAGCTTGTTTTTGATTTTCAGGTCTAAGCTTCCTAAGCCGATGCAAATTATTTCTGTCATTCTATTGGTTGTATTCAATATTTTTTGGACAACCTATATGCTAAATGTTTTCTTTTGCGATGGCTGGATTTTTACTTAAAATACTTCTTATAATTTTATCCTGAGAACCTGGGGATTAATTTCGCTAATCTGCCTTCAATAACACTTCTATAAAGCATCATAAATCACTGTATGTTTTCCATTTAAATTACGACATTTGCGCGCCTCAAATGGTTTAGTTTATTATTTTTTAAAACCGTAACCGTAAACCACAAACTGTAAACAAAAAATGGCTGACGATAAGAAAATAATTTTTTCAATGGTAGGGGTAAGCAAGACTTATCCTAACGGGAAACAGGTGCTGAAGGATATTTACCTTTCCTTTTATTATGGAGCTAAGATTGGTATTCTCGGTTTGAACGGTGCCGGTAAGTCAACGCTGATGAAAATCATTGCCGGCATTGAAAAGTCGTTTAACGGGGAAGTTGTTTTTTCACCGGGTTACACTGTAGGTTATCTTTCGCAGGAGCCTGACTTCGATCATTCCAAGACAGCGCGGGAGATTGTGATGGAGGGCGTTCAGAAAACGGTTGATCTTTTGAAGGAGTTTGAAGAGATCAACAACAAGTTCGCTGAGCCGATGAGTGATGATGCCATGAATAAGCTGATTGAACGACAGGCTGCTGTGCAGGATGCGATTGATGCCAGCAACGGATGGGAACTTGATAATAAGATTGAAGTGGCAATGGATGCGCTTCGCTGCCCAGATCCTGAATCGAACATTGCTACGCTTTCGGGTGGCGAGAAGCGCAGGATCGCTTTGTGCAGACTGCTGTTGCAGGAACCCGATGTGTTGCTGCTGGATGAGCCGACCAATCATTTGGATGCGGAGTCTGTATTGTGGCTGGAGCAACATTTGAAACAATATAAAGGAACGGTGATTGCCGTAACGCATGATCGTTACTTCTTAGATAATGTGGCAGGATGGATTCTTGAGCTGGATAGGGGAGAAGGCATTCCATGGAAAGGAAACTATTCTTCATGGCTGGAACAAAAATCAAACCGTTTGGCACAGGAAGAAAAGACAGAAAGCAAGCGGCAGAAAACATTGCAACGTGAGTTGGAATGGGTGCGCATGTCGCCAAAGGGGCGCCACACCAAGTCGAAGGCGCGTATTGCCGCTTATGATAAGATGTTTAACCAGGATGTGAAAGAGCGGGAGGATAAGCTGGAATTGTTCATTCCTCCCGGTCCTCGTCTTGGTGGTGTTGTTATTGAAGCGAATAATATTTCGAAAGCATACGGAGATAAAGTGTTGTTTGAGAGCCTGAGTTTCTCATTGCCTCCTGCAGGCATTGTTGGTATTATAGGGCCTAATGGTGCCGGTAAGACAACCTTGTTTAAATTGATCATGGGGCTTGAACAGCCTGATTCGGGCACGTTTAAGGTTGGAGATACAGTGAAGATAGCTTATGTTGATCAGACACATGATGATCTTACTCTCGGTAAAACGGTGTATGAAATCATTTCAGGCGGAACAGATACAATGGTTGCTGCGGGCAGACAGATCAACTCGCGTGCTTATGTGAGCAAGTTTAATTTCAGCGGAACGGATCAAAGCAAAAAGCTGGAAGTGCTTTCAGGCGGAGAGCGCAATCGCGTGCATCTTGCTATTACTTTAAAGCAAGGTTCTAACGTGCTGCTGCTGGATGAGCCTACCAACGACATTGATATTAATACACTTCGCGCATTAGAGGAAGCATTGGAAAACTTTGCAGGCTGTGCTGTTGTTATTTCCCACGATCGCTGGTTCCTTGATCGCATTGCCACACACATTCTTGCATTTGAAGGGGACTCGCAGGTTTATTTCTTCGACGGCAACTTCAGTGAATACGAAGAGAACAAAAAACAACGGCTTGGAGATGTTACTCCGCATAGGATTAAGTATAGAAGCTTAGTGCGATAACAGCGTTTACGGTTTACCGTTTATGGTTTACCGTTGGAGCAACTGAGAACGTAACCGTAAACCGTAAACAGATTTTGTGAAACCATCCATTCCAAAAGGCACAAGAGATTTTTCACCAACAGAGATGGTGAGGAGGAATTTTATTTTCGATACCATAAAGAGTGTGTATCAGAAATTCGGTTTCAAGCAGATTGAAACACCTGCTATGGAGAACCTTTCTACGCTTGAAGGGAAATATGGAGAAGAAGGTGATAAGCTGCTTTTCAGGATTATTAACTCAGGTGACCCTTTTCAATCTATTAAAGAAAAGCACAAGGAGGAAAAAATTTCGGATTTCGGGTTTCGGGTTTCGAATTTTGCAGAGAAAGGGCTTCGTTATGATTTGACAGTTCCTTTTGCCCGTTACGTAGTAATGCACCAGAACGAAATTACTTTCCCTTTCAAACGTTATCAAATGCAACCTGTATGGAGAGCAGACAGGCCGCAGAAGGGAAGATATAGAGAGTTTTATCAATGCGATGCAGATGTGATTGGCAGCACTTCCTTGTTGAATGAAGTGGAGTTGATTCAGATTATTGATGAAGTGTTTGCGAAGCTGGGAGTTGGAGTTACTGTTAAAATCAATAACAGGAAAATTTTAAGCGGAATTGCAGAAGTGATTGGTGAGGAGGATAAAATAATTGACATTACTGTTGCTATAGATAAGTTAGATAAGATTGGAGTTGATAAAGTTATTGAAGAACTAAAGGCGAAAGGCCTCAATGATTCTTCATTGGAGAAAGTTACGTGGCTTATTGGTTTGCAAAAGGAGAATGATAAAATTGCTGCTTTGGAGAAATTTCTTTCCCTTTCCTCAGTTGGATTGAAAGGGATTGAAGAAGTGAAAGAGGTTTCATCTTTCATAACAAGACTCACATCTAACTCTTCTCTTCTCGAATTTGATCTTACACTAGCTCGCGGTTTGAACTATTATACAGGTTCTATTATCGAAGTAAAAGTAAACGATCCCCGTTCAACCTTCACCAGTAGCATTTGCGGAGGAGGACGTTATGATGATCTCACAGGAATTTTCGGATTGCCCAATGTAAGTGGTGTTGGTATTTCATTCGGCGTTGATCGTATTTACGATGTGATGGACGAGATGAAATTGTTTGATGAATTAAAGTTAAGTGGAGCAACAACAAAAATTATTTTTGTGAACTTTGGAAACGAAGAAGAAAAATATTGTCTCGGCTTGCTGAAACAGATTCGGAATGCAGGCATTAATGGGGAAATATATCCGGATGCTTCGAAGATGAAAAAACAGATGGGCTATGCTGATGATAATAAGATTCCTTTTGTTTGTCTTGTTGGTTCAGATGAAATAAAGAGCGGACAGCTTACCTTGAAGGATATGACTTCGGGCGAACAGGAAAAGATTTCTATTGAAGGATTAATTTCAAAGCTGCAGCAATGATGGCCAAAGGTTCGCAGATTAAATAGACAATAATTAATGAAGACACATTCTATTTCTCCTGCACTAATTGATTTCGAAACAATTAAAAGACTGATTTACAGCGACGCTAAGCTTTCTCTTTCTAAAGATGCGATTACAAGAATCAAAAAATGCCGCAGCTATCTTGACAAAAAGCTAAAGGAAAACAAAGAACCAATTTACGGCATCAATACAGGCTTTGGCGCCATGCAGAATATTTCTATTCCTGCTCAGGATATGGAAAAGCTGCAACGCAACATGGTGCTGAGTCATGCCTGCGGAACAGGTGAGGAGGTGCCTCTTGAGATTGTGAAGCTGATGTTGCTTTTGAAAGTGCAGGGACTTTCTTATGGCAACTCAGGTGTTCAGTTGCAAACAGTTGAGCGCTTGATTGATTTTTACAATCACGATGTGCTGCCTGTTATATATCAACAAGGTTCGCTCGGTGCCTCAGGCGATCTTGCTCCGCTAGCGCATCTTTCGCTTCCATTGATTGGTGAAGGTGAAGTTTATTACGGGGGACAGAAGCAGCTTGCAAAAAACGTTTTAAAGAAGTTAGGTTGGAAGCCCCTTCATCTGCAGGCAAAAGAAGGCCTTGCTCTTTTGAACGGCACGCAATTCATGTCAGCTTATGGCGTGCACATTTTAATGCAGGCAATGCATCTTGCTTCTATGGCTGATTTTATCAGTGCTGTTTCTCTCGATGCTTTTGATTGCCGTATTGAGCCATTCGATGAATTGATACATAAAGTTCGCGCACATGAAGGGCAAAAAGATGTTGCGGAAAACATTCGCTCTATTCTGAAAGGAAGTGGACTCATCAAAAGAAAAAAGGAATATGTGCAGGATCCGTATTCATTTCGTTGCATTCCCCAGGTGCATGGCACTTCACGCGATGCGATTAGTTATGCAGTAAATGTTTTCCTGACCGAAATAAATTCTGTTACTGACAATCCTACAATTTTTCCTGATGAAGACAAAATTATTTCTGCAGGAAACTTTCACGGACAACCGTTAGCACTGGCATTAGACTTTCTTGCCATTGCATTGGCTGAACTTGGAAGCATTTCAGAGCGAAGAACGTTTCAATTAATATCAGGACAAAGAGGACTGCCTTCTTTTCTCGTTGCTAACCCCGGTTTAAATTCCGGCTTCATGATTCCGCAATACACCGCCGCATCCGTCGTTTCTCAAAACAAGCAGCTTTGTGCACCTGCAAGTGTTGATTCAATTGTATCATCAAACGGACAGGAAGATCATGTGAGCATGGGTGCTAATGCAGCAACAAAAGCATATAACGTTGCGGAGAATCTTCAAACTATCCTTGCCATAGAACTCATGACTGCGGCACAGGCATTAGAATTCAGACACCCTGAAAAGAGCTCGCCTCTCATTGAGCAATTCATCAAATCCTATCGGGAGAAGGTTTCTTTTGTAAAAAACGATCGCATTCTTTATACTGATATAGCTGCCGCAAGGGAATTTATCAACAAATAAGCCGATTGTTAAAGCCTTGTTTTGGTTGGTTTTTATAATAATTAGCCATTAAAAGCGTTGAATTAGCATAATAAAGTTTTACAATTGCAGTAATTATTGTAAATTTGGTTGCTAAATTTTATACTAATTCAGAGAGCGGAATGACGGGAATCACTGATAGTCAAACCGTGAGAAGTTAGTTTTGTGGAAAATAAATCATATCGCATGAAAAAAATTGTGACTCTTTGCGCAATAGTTACTCTTTTTATTTCCCGTAGCTATTGTCAGGATGGAGTATCAAGCAATGCAGGCAACGGATTTAATTATACCCGGTTTACCGATGCTAAAGCAAACATCACGCATGAGCTTGATTCTCTTACAAGTAAAGAATTCAAGTCCCACCCTGAATACGGCGTTCTTCCCTTTAATGCCCCTTGTCAGGATTGTATTGAATTGCTGCAAAAAAGAGATGAAAACCATCGCTACTTTGTAAAAAAAGGAAGTAAGGGTAAAGAATTTTATGCTCAAAGCTCTTACAGCCACTTAAATTACCGTGATGAAAATGGGATGTTTCATACTATTGATAAGCGAATAAAACCCTCGGAACTTCCTGGAGTATATACTGCTCAACATCAATATGCTCCAACAACAATTAACATTCCTGAGAAATATACATCTATATTGAACGGGGGAAAAGAGCTTCAATTTAACAGGGACGTAAATATTTTCGTGCAGCATAAAGACGGTTCAGTTACTTCCTTAGGTCAACCAAATTGGTCTGATTATACTGCTGGGGACGGTGGAATAATTGTTCATAATTTTTATCCCGGTATTGATCTTGAAGTACAAGTTGGAAATGGAAATATTGAAAGCTTTTACCGTTTAAATAAACCCTTGAATCTAATTGATGGATGGCTTGTAATTCGTGATAATATGAAGGTACCCCAAGGGCTTGTATATGATTATTCCCACTGTGAAAAGATGGATAACGACTATTATGAAGGAACTTTATTCATTAAGAGTCCTAAAGGAACGAATTATTTTTTTATAGGAGCTCCTGCAGCTTATGATGAAAACAATGATCATGACAATGCAATAAATCTTAACTATCAAATCGCTGAAAATGGAGTTTACGATTTATATGTTCCTATAGAATGGATGAATAATTCAAAAAGAAGTTATCCCCTTATGATTGATCCTTTCGTAACGGCAGTAAGTACACTCCCCCTGGCATTAATCACAGGGTCTGGATATGGTAATCAATGCCCACCGCAACCATTCATCAATGGATGTGCCTATCCCCTAAATGTTAGTGTTCCGGCTGCTTGCACTATTACTACTATGACCTACACATTTAACTATCGGGCTCTTGGAAGTTGCAATCTTAACCAAGTCGGATGGGATCTTACCTGGGGCGCTTGTCGAAGCCCAGGTGCAGGAGGAACATACCATACTTGCACTATAGGTTTACCTAGATTATGCGAACTACTAAACCTAAGTTGTTTAAAGGATTTTCAGCCATGCCTCCCTCCTCCGCAATGCTCTGCTTACACAATACCTATGTTTTTGACTTTATACAGATGTGTTCAACCGGGAGCGGGATGCGGCTTTTCTTGTGTTATTGCAGATACTTTGGCAGATGACCGTTACAGGAAGAATTATTGAAGTGGTTTCGCAAAACGACTCCGTTTGTAGTGGTTCAAAAGTGAATCTTACTGCAACTGCTACGTGGAATGTTGCTCCGGTTACCTACACATGGTACCCGGGTGGTCTTGTCGGACAAACAGTAACCGTTAATCCCACATCAACGACAGTATATACTGTCACAGCCAATACCTGCGGAGGTATAGATGCAAATGATTCGGCACAAGCTACCAGCACGGTTAAAGTTTTCCCGAATAACACCCCATCTGTTACCATTACTGTAAATCCACCCGGAACCATTTGTCAGGGAAGCAATGTAACTTTCACCGCAGACACCACTAACGGCAATGGAGGCACTAATCCTTCTTTTCAATGGCAGGTGAATGGCGCTAATGCAGGAACAAACAACCAAACATTTACTACAAATACATTAAAAACAGGAGATGTTATCACAGTCATCATGACTTCCAATGCACCATGCCCCCTGCCTGCTACTGCGACTTCCAACCCAATCGCCATGACTGTGTATCCTGCAGTAACGGTGACAACAATGGGTGATACAACTATTTGCGCCGGTCAGCCTGTAATGGTATGTGCCACTGCTGCCAACGGAACCGGCGGACCTTACTTTTATGCATGGAATAACGGCGGCGGAAACAGTAACTGTGCAAACGTATCTCCGCTTGTAACAACTGTATACTTGGTTTCAGCCACAGACTCCTGTCAATCCAACCCCGCATTGGATTCAGTAACAGTAACAGTCTTGCGACCACCCAATCCTATCTTTATTTTCAGTCCTTCTGATATATCCATCCTCACACCAGCGGTTAGTTTTACCGATCAGTCATCCGGTGATGTTACCCCGTGGTTCTGGGATTTTGGCGACAGCACAACAAGCAACCTTCATAATCCCACTCATACCTATAAAACCCCCGGAACATACACTGTTAAGCTGGTTGTAACCAACGTTGACGGATGTATGGACAGCATAACGAATACATTAGTAATACACGATGAATATTTCTTTTATCTTCCTAACAGCTTCACTCCGAATGGTGACGGCATAAATGATTTCTTCGGGCCGCAGGGCACGGATGCGTTGCAGGCTTTGCCTCTCGTATATACCATGACCATATACAACCGCTGGGGCGAAAGAATATTTGAAACCGATAATACCTCCCTGCCATGGGGCGGGCAAGCGAATAGCGGCAGTAAAGTTGCCGAGGCAGGCGTGTATGTATATCTTATCAGATTCCAGGATTCTAATTACTCCGATAAGCAAATAGTAGGATCTGTTACCTTAATAAGATAGAAGAAGGTTTGATGTTTCGGGTTTGAAGTTTGAAGTCGAACGCGATGATTATCTTTGTGCCTTAAACTTCAAACTACAAACTTTTAATTAATAATGGCTAAGAATTTTGTTTCGAATAAAGACGAGACTGCAAGAATGTTTCAAAATGATTTTCTTGAATCACTTTCAAGAGTTCATTACCTTGTTCCTGTTGCGATCTTTTTCCCAGTCATTTTATATTTTCTTTACAAAAGCATTTTTTCTTTCCAGCTCTCCCTGCTTAACATCCTTGCTTATATAGTTCTCGGGCTTTTTATCTGGACATTTACGGAATATATACTGCATCGTTTTGTATTTCATTGGGAGCTGAAAGGCAAATGGGGCAGCCGCATCCACTTCATCTTTCATGGCGTGCATCACGACTACCCGAGCGATTCAAAACGCCTTGTGATGGTGCCATCCGTAAGCATACCGCTTGCCGCGCTGTTTTATTTTCTCTTCTATCTCTTTCTCGGCAATCAGTTAGTAGCGCCTTTCTTCATCGGCTTCCTTGCTGGCTATCTCTTTTATGATCTCACACATTACGCTATCCATCATTACAATTTTAAAAGCAAATTCTGGCTTGAGATCAAGCAACACCACATGCTGCATCATTACCAGGACATGAGTCATGGCTATGGTGTAACCTCAAAGATTTGGGATCACGTTTTCAGAACTACTTTTAAAAAGAAGTAGTTCAAGGTTCAAAGTTATTCCGTTCAATGTTTACGAACATTGAACATTGAACTGCTTTCATTCCTTCACAAACCTCTTCACAGCAACACGGCTCTGTGATTTCATTTCAAGAAAATACATTCCTGCCGCAAGCCCGCTGACATCAAAGGCCTCACCCCCGGCCCCTCTCCCAAGGAGAGGGGGGAAGGAGAGCATGTTTTGCTCAAGTATATTCATCACTGAAACAGTTACAACCTCGTCAGCATTAAAGGATGCAGCATGAATAGTAAGTTTGCTGTTAGCAGGATTAGGATAAACAGAAAAAGACTGGTCTGTGTTTTTAACTTCATTTATACCCACTGTGCAATTATAATTAAATGAATAAACGTTATTTGAATCATTTGAAAAGCAAGCAAGCACATATTCGGCAGATACATTATAATTAATGGCGGGTTGCAATAAATAGTCCAGGCTGCCGATTCCTTCTATCCAGACAGCCGTTGAGCTTAACCTTAATTGACGGTAGTAACCATTCTGCGTCAGCACTGAATCCACCTGCACCACTGTTATGGTATCCTTATTATCAACGCTGCCTCCGAAGGGATTAATAATTGTATCTCCCACAGTAAGATTAAAGTTGTAGAGAACATATTCATGCGATGAATCAGCGGGAACGAAATATATAATCTTATTGCTTTCACGCATGGCGCCTGCATAGCTGCCATTGGAAATCTTTTTATACTGTCCGCCGCCAATAGTAGTATCCCCCTGCAAAACATAAGCAGTAAAAGAATATGTCCACTGATGGAAATCATCCGTCAAGCCATAAAGCCATGCACCATCGCTTGTGGGGAAGGGATGGTATTGCTGTGCCTTCGTTTCTGTTAGTAAGAAAAGAAGTAATGCCAAAGTAAGTAAATGTTTTTTCATAGTTTTAATTATTTATTGTTTAACAAATTTTCCAACCCATCTTTCTTTCTCACCAACCACCTCTACAAAATACATACCCGCCGCAAGCCCGCTAACATCAATCACTACGTCCCCCCTCTCATTAAGGAGAGGGGCCTGGGGTGAGGCTTCCTGCCCCATCACGTTCATCACCGAAACCATTACTTTTTCATCCGCAGGAAAAGAAGTATGAATAGTGAGTTGATTAGTTGCAGGGTTAGGATAGAGTGAAATAAAATGTTCTTGCCTTATTTCATTCACACCTGTTTCAATGTCACATGAAGAAGAGGAATCAGGCCAGAGCGTTTGCCCATTCTGACTAAAGCAATTAAGCTGAAATGCAAAGTCATAAAGTAAATAAAAGGGAGCCATGAAACCATATGTACTACCCATTCCTTCAATAAGTTGACCCGAAGCGCCGATTAACCAAAATCTTTTCCTGTAATTGCCCCCCATTAAAACGGAATCAACTGCTCCTACAACGGAACTTGGTTCATTATCATTTCCCGGCATAGTATCTCCCACTGCTAAATTGAAATCATAAAGAAGTGTCTCTGATGAATCTATATAAATAAACACCTCTCTCTGTGCTGTATCTTGTCGCATAGCACCAATATATTGATTAATGAAATAAGGTTCAGCGCTGCCACAGGAAGAAGGGAAGGGAAAAGAATCTCCTGTTTGAAAAAGCTTATGATAGAGATAACTCCCTATGGTTGTATCCCCTTTAATAAATATTGAACGCACAACATTCCCCGTACAGCCATCTCCTGCATCCCATTGTTCCGATTGGTTCCAATAAGCATTACTATCCGGAAACGCATGATAAACCGAAGTCTGCGCTTTTGTTTGCGTGGCTAAAAAAAGGAAGAGGGCAAGAGGCAGTAAATGTTTTTTCATGCTTTTAATTTCATACAAAGATACACTGTTTCTTCAATAATTAAAATGATGCCTTAATCAACTAACTCATAGTTCAGGCATGTTTAAAACAGGTTCATTCTAAAAAATGTAGCTTAATACATATAAACTAAGCTTCCTTTTAAAATAACAAGCTTCTTTTTTGAAAATTAAGCTTAAATAAAAATAATTAAGCTTATTTCTTCAGGTTTAAGCTTGTTTTTTAAAAAATAAGCTTATGCTGTATATAATAAGCTTAGGTTTTGTAAATTAAGCTTAGTTCTAAAAATTTNNAAATTTTTAGAACTAAGCTTAATTTTTGATACATAAGCCGTTCCGGGGTTTTAAATAGTGTAAGAAATAGGATTGTTTTGCAAACCGGTTTATTGAATTTGATACTGTTTTTGCGCTTATTACTTTGTTATAACGAATTTTGCTTTGAAAATCGTTGTAAGAATTTTGATTAGATTGCTTTAACCGGGCTGCTTCCTTCGCCGTAAGATAGTTCATTATTTAAACACAGATATATATTAATTAAAACTATGAATAAAAGTATAAAAGCGCTTCGCTATTTCGTAAAGCTGGAACTGGCTGCTAAAACAGCGGATGAAAAGATTACACAGGGCAATGCGATCTGTATGGCCATGTTAAATAACAGTTCGTATTTTATAGATCCTGTAAATCCAACAATTGCAGAACTGCAGCTTATTACAGATAATCTTGAAGCGGCATTAATTGCAGCGGTAAATGCAGGCAACACCCAGAAGGCTGCCTTAGCGAACGCAGAAGCAATGTATGACATAACAGCGGACAGGATGGGTTTTTATGTTCAGTCAATTGCCGACAGCGATCTCGAACATTCCCTTCAAATTATCCAGGCAGCAGCAATGGATACTCGTAAAGCTCGTGCAAAAACACCCATACCCAATGCCATAGAAGAAATAAATGCTATTTATACGAATGTAACAGGAACAATACTTGTGAAGTGGAAAGGCACTAAATATGCACGCTTTTTTAATATATATATAAGCAATGCACCGAACGGCGAATGGAAGCTTATTGCAACTACGCCTAAAAGGAAAACGCTGATTGAAAACCTGCAAAGTGGCATGCGCTATTATATAAAAGTTTTTGTTGCAGGCACAAATGGCATAAGCCCGGAAAGCCCAACGGCAAGCTGCATTGCTGCTTAATTAGTTGGTTTTTTAAATGATTTGTAAACGACGGCTGTAAAAAGCTGTTCTTTCTGTTTTTTTACAATACCTTCAGATTTCCTGCATTACTGTGATTAATAACTGTCAGGTTGGGGAAATCTTACAGCACAGCAATTTTCCTATATCCCTTTTTTCTTATCCCTGTTAGCAATTTTTGAAGGACTTCACCCATTTCATTGAATATGTCAATAAAATGCCTTAATTTTGTAGGTACAATGAGTTGTAAAAATTGTATTGCATGAGGACGGCTGCGCTGCTGGTTACGTTGGTGTCCCTTTTTTCATGTGCTATATATGCTCAGGATGGCACACGGTTAGATCATTTTAACTTCACATCATTTGCAAACAACAAGCCCGTTATCACCGCAGAGCTTGATTCACTCACCCCTAACCAATTCAAATCGCATCCTGAATACGGCATTAAGCCTGCTCACGCACCCTGCAAAGACTGCATCGAGCTGTTACAAAAGCGTGATGAAACCCATCGCTACTTTGTGAAGAATGGCACTAAGGGAAAAGAATTTTACCAGGAGAGTTCTTACAACAATGAAAACTATTATGATGAAAACGGCGCCCTTCGCTCCATAGACCCGCGCATGAAGCCTGCTGATGAAAAGGGGGTTTTCAAAGCCATTCATCAGTCCATGCCTGTCACCATCAACATTCCGCAAAGATTTACTTCCATCTTAAATGCAGGAATAGAATTGCAGATGAACCGGGGTGTAACAATATATATTCAGCATAAAAATGGTTCGGTATCTTCTTTAGGTAAGCCCTCGTGGAAGCATTACACAGCAGGCGATGACGGCGTGGTGGTTCATAATTTTTATCCGGGCATTGACCTGGAGATGCACACGCAGGAAGGAGCCATAAAAACCAATTACCGTATTAATAAACCTTTAAAGCTGCGCGACGGCTGGCTTGTGGTGCATGACAATGTTAGCCTTCCCAAAGGTTTTGTGTATGATTATTCTTATAGTGATAAGAAATCCCGAAATGATCGGGATCCGTCCTACGGCGGAGATGGAGACAGTTACGAGGGCATGTTGAGCATTAACAATGAAGCGGGTGTCCGTTATTTTTTAATTTCTTCTCCCGCCGCTTTCGATGAGAATAAGGAAACGAATAATGCCATCACGCTGCGTTACAACACCAATGCCGACGGATCTTATGATATGTATGTGCCCATAGATTGGATGAACAGCGCTCAAAGAAGTTATCCGCTCGTCATTGATCCGTTCGTAACTGCAACCTCTATATATGCAATCGGAAATATTAAAGGATCGGGATATAACGCTGCCTGTTTTGCCGGAGGCTGTACCTATAATCTGAATGTTGCCGTGCCTCCTCATTGTTTTATTACGAACGTGAGCTATTCATTCGACTATCAGGCATTAGGCACGTGTAATATTATTCAAGGGGCATTTGATCTCAAATATGGTGCCTGCCGCAGCCCTGTACCAGCAGCAAAGTGGCACACCTGCCTCATTTCTTTACCAGGAATATGTCAGTCGGATAGTATAACCTGCTTTAAGGATGTGCAGGCATGCATTCAGCCGCCTCAATGTGCAGGTTATAATATGCCTTTTATTCTCACTTTCTATAGATGTGTTCAACCCGGCGCAGGTTGCGGGCCTTCCTGTGTCATTGCAAACACACCTTGGACGATGTACGTAACCGGAAGAACGGTTGAAGTGACCACGGCGGATGCAACTGTTTGCCATGCTTCATGTGTTAATGTTGCCGCCCATGCAACCTGGGGCGTGCCTCCATATACATATACGTGGAACCCCGGTGGAATTGTGGATTCCATTCCTTGTCTTAAACCAAATTCCTCTACTAACTATACTGTAACTGTAACAACCTGTGGGGGTGCGGATTCAGCCCAGGCAGTTTCGCATGTTACCGTCACTCCAAATCCTAATCCTGGTTTCACCATTAGTTCCAATCCCGTTTGTCAAAATAGTCCCCTAACTGTGACCGGGCTTGGTGCAGGTGCAGCGACAAATTATAGCTGGCTGTTGCCGGGCTCAAACCTAGGTTCGCAGAATGATGCCCAAGTGGTGAACGGTGTTATTTATGCTACTGCAGGGAATTATGATGTCATATTAAATTATACTAACGGCACGTGTTCGTTTCCTGATACGCAGCAAATCACGGTTACTCCAAGTGTTGTTCCTTCGGTTACTATTGCATCAAATCCTAACGGCGCTATATGCACCGGCACGAATGTTACGTTTAATGCGACTGTTACCAATGGAGGAGGGAATCCAACTTATCAATGGTATATAAATGGAAACCCTGTGGGCGGAGCAACGACAAATCCTTTTTCGTCCACTACGTTGAATAACGGCGATGTGATAACCGTACATATAATATCAAATGCCGTTTGCCCTGTGCCTGACAGCGCTGTGTCGAATGCGATTAAGATGGTTGTTACAACGAATGCTGTTCCATCTGTTACTATTGTTGCAAATCCTGCTGTAGCCTGCCCGGGCACCAATGTTACTTTTACAGCGACTCCTAATAACCAGGGAACGATTCCTTCATATCAGTGGTATGTGAATGGCAATCCTGTGGGAACAAACAGCCTTACGTTTTCATCTGCCGGATTAAATAATGGTGATAATGTTACAGTGCATCTTTTGAACTCTAATGTTCCCTGTGCATTGCCTGACTCAGCAGTTTCTAATACAATTACAATTGTAATAACTCCGTTTATTGCACCAACCGTTAGCATTGCTGCAAATCCTATCGGCGCTATTTGCCCCGGCACGAATGTTATTTTCACAGCAACTCCGACAAATGGCGGTGCGAGCCTCGGCTATCAATGGTATTTGAATGGCAATCCTGTTGGAACGAATAATGTCACGTACGCTTCTTCAACGCTCGTTGCAGGCGACTCCATTACTGTTCGTCTTTTGAATGCCATCGGTTCATGCATATCCCCTGATACTGCTGTTTCAAATACAATTACAATTATAATAGGTCCGCCCATTATACCAACAGTAAGTATTGCAGCAAACCCTGCAGGTGCTATTTGCCCAGGTACTAATGTCACATTCACATCAACTATAACGAATGGGGGAGCCAGTCCTGGTTATCAATGGTATTTGAATGGTAATCCTGTTGGAGCAAACAATGCCACATTCTCTTCTTCAACGCTTGTTGCCGGAGATACTATTATGCTGCATCTACTGAACGCTACCGATCCTTGTATATCCCCAGACAGCGCTGTTTCCAATACCATTACAATTTTTATCAGTCCGCTCGTTGCACCAACAGTGAGTATTGTTGCTGTACCTTCCACTCCCATTTGCCCCGGAACAAATGTGACCTTCACTGCAACCATAACGAATGGGGAGCAAGTCCCGGCTACCAATGGTATTTGAACGGAAACCCTGCAGGAACAAATAGCTCTACTTATTCATCTGCTGCATTTAATAACGGAGATGTGATTATAGTTCATCTTATCAATGCGGTTGGCCCTTGCATCTCACCTGATTCTGCTGTTTCAAATTCAATTACCATCCTATATAACCCGCCTGTTGTTCCGACAGTGAGTATTGTTGCTGCTCCTGCAGGAATTATTTGTCAGGGACAGACAGTTACATTTACTGCTACTATTACAGGTGGAGGAACCACTCCTTCATATCAATGGTCTGTTAATTCAAACCCCGCCGGCACTAACAGTAATATTTTTTCTTCTTCAACCTTTAAGAACGGAGATATCGTTTCAGTTGTGTTGACATCAAACGATCCATGTGCGAATCCAATGACAGCTAATTCAAACCAGATCATTATACAGGTCTATCCGCCCATGAGCGTGATTGCAACAGGAGATGCAACTATTTGCCCGGGGGAATCTGTTCCGATAACTTCAACGGCAGGTGGGGGAGAAGGCCCCCCTTATATTTACTCATGGAATAATGGAGCAGGCACTGACAGCGCAACCATTGTTACGCCTTTGAATACTACTATATATACAGTTTCAGCAACGGATGCCTGCGGATCAACACCGGCAACAGGTAATGTAACTGTAACAGTTTCACCCGTTCCGAAACCTGATTTTTCTTTTAGTCCGTCTGAGCCTACAGAATATTCACGCACCGTTTATTTTACTGATAAGTCTAATGGTGCTGTAACCTGGAACTGGGATTTCGGTGATTCGACATCTGCCAATGATGCAAGCACGGCACAGAATCCAAATCATATCTATAGTGGTATAGGGACTTACATCGTTAAATTAGTTGTGAAAAATGCTGCAGGATGCATTGACAGCATAACATACACAGTTGAAGTAACCGAAGAATATGCTTTTTATATTCCAAACGCATTTACTCCTAATGGCGATGGCGTGAATGATTATTTTGGTCCGCAGGGCACTCATGATCTTATTTATGAGATGACGATATATAATCGTTGGGGTGAAAAAGTGTTTGAAACAACAGATACTTCTCTTCCATGGGACGGAAATGTGAATGGTTCCGCTAAAATAGCAGAGACAGGAGTGTATGTTTATCGAATCAGATTCAAAGATAGCCGCTATACATCGAATGTGCTCGTTGGTTCTGTTACCCTAGTGAGATAGTCCCAAATAATTTTTTGTTTCAAAGAATTTTATTAGAAAATAATTTTCTAAAACTTATTTTATGAATTTTGTCAGCACATTTCGTTATTATCATTTACTTTTAATGTATTTTTGTTAAATGGCCTTTCCCTTAAAGGGTTTAATAAGGAAATAAAAACTAATGGCTGTCAACATTCAATTTCATGAACATTGTATAATTTGTTCTGATACAAATTTGAAGCGTTTACAGCATTTCAGCAATGCTTTTTTAGTTAAATGCAAGAATTGCGGATTTGTTTTTTGCGAAAAGATTCCTGATGTATATGAATTGCAGAATCATTACAATAACTATCCGGAAATGGAAAACATTTCTTTAATCACTATAAAGAGATACGAAGAACTGCTTGACTCATTTGAACCTTTCCGTAAAACAAATAATTTACTTGACATTGGTTGTGGCGACGGATATTTGCTGGATGTCGCAAGAAGAAAGGGTTGGAATGTTTATGGGACGGAATACAGTGAGAAGCTTGCACTAAAGAATGCTTCAAAGGGAATTAAAGTGATGCAGGGTAAGTTCAATGATAAATGGTTTGATACTAACTTCTTTGATGTGATTACATATATAGAAGTAATAGAACACATTAATGCTCCTAAACAGGAAGTGCCTTTGTTTATCGAGACACTAAGAAGTGGTGGTGTTTTTTATCTGACTACGCCTAATTTTAATTCTATTGCAAGAAGAGTATTAGGGAATAACTGGAATATAGTTGAATATCCTGAGCATTTGTGTTATTACACACCGGGAACAGTGAAAAAATTGTTTAAACAATTTCCTAAATTGTATTTTGGAAAATTAATTACGACAGGATTTAGTATCAGTCGTCTCACAGAACGCACACGCGTAAGGCGTCAGGAAACGAAAGAGTTTAATTCATATCCAAGGGATGAAAAAATAAGGAACTTTACGGAATATAACCGAGCTCTTGGATTAGTAAAGTGTCTGGTCAATTCAATTCTTACGATGGTTGGAAGTGGTGATACGATTAAAGCAACACTTGTAAAAAAGTGAATTAGCAGTGATTGCCATTCGAAATAACCAACATGCAATATATATAACAGGAAGCAAGCATTTGAAATGAACCTGCCAAAGATCAGCATTGTCACTCCATCTTTTAACCAGGGCAATTTCCTGGAGGAATCTATATTGTCTGTTATCAGCCAGAATTATCCCAACCTTGAATATATTATTATTGATGGCGGCAGCGAAGACAGTTCTGTTGACATTATAAAGAAATATTCCTCGCATATTAATTATTGGATAAGCAAAAAGGATAATGGACAAAGTGAGGCTATCAACAAGGGATTTAAAAGATGCACAGGTGATATTGTAACCTGGTTGAACAGTGACGACTGTTACTTAGAAGGAACGTTTCATAAAGTTGCCGGCCATTTTGCAAAGGGCAATTTTTCCTTACTTTACGGAAAATCAATTTTATTCGGGCAAGGAAGAAGGGAAAGGATAATTGGTTTTTCAGGTAAAGAAAACGTTGCTCTACGCTGTCTTGCCTATGTTCCTTTTCCGCAACCGTCAACTTTTTTTAAAAGGCAGGTTTTACTTGAGCAGGGGTATCTTGACGAAAATCTCCACTATGGTCTGGATCATGACCTGTTTGTAAAAATGGCGATGAATTATGAAATATTCGGAGTGGATGATGTATTTTCAAAATATAGATATCACGAAAAGGGCAAATCAAATTTTCTTACAAAATTTGCGGAAGAAAGGATAAAGGTATTTAGCAAAGTTTTGCGCACATTTCCAGGGTCAAATCAATTAATACAAATTCTTAAGAACATTGGGTATTATTCTGAAGGAACAGACTATTATTCCGTTTCAAAACATTTTACTTTGGATGACCTGAAAAAGGCATTTATTTATTTTTTGGAAATTCAAATGCATTATTATTATCTGGCGCTTGATAAAAAGAATTCGAAAGCAATTGCCGCATTTCTTCTTCATTATAAAGATCAATTGATAAATAGAAACGATGCAAGAAAAATCTACTTAAGAAGCTTACTGTTGAACAGACATCTGATTTCTTTCGCTAGAAAATTTACTCAAAACTAAAAATGCCTTTCTTTTCGATTGTTATCCCTGTTTACAGCAGAGCTTTATTAATTGAAGCAACCGTAAATTCCGTTTTTGAACAGGTATTTGATGACTATGAACTTATTATCGTCAATGACGGCAGCAATGATAATACGGAAGAAGTAATAAAGGGGATTCCAGATTTAAATAAAAAAATTATATATATATGGCAATCCAATAGCGAGCGGGGAGCAGCCCGTAATAACGGATTTAAAATGGCCTCGGGCACTTATGTTATTTTTCTTGATTCTGATGATTTGATCACTCCGGAATATCTTGCTACGCTATATAAGAAGATCATGGAACAGAATTTTCCAAACTTTATTACGGTAAAATACCTTTTAAGAAGAAATGGTAAAGATTCAATATCAGCCCTTTTAAGATCATTGCGGGAAGGATATTATGATATTAACCTGCAACTAAGAGGTTCAGTTTTCGCATGTAATTTTGCTTTAAAGAAAGACAATCCTGCTTTGAAGCTTTTTGTAGAAGATCGAAACTATTCATCCAGCGAAGATTGGATGTTTATTATGCAAAACCTGGAACATGACAGAGTTTATCTTATTGATAAATATATGATAATAATGAATGATCACGATAATCGTTCAATGAGAGGAAACAATATGAGAATTATAAAAAAGCATCTATTGGCTGCAGTTTGGATGGAAAGAAAAATAAGCCTGACTTCAAAGCAAAAAAGAATACTATGGGGATATTGTTATCATTTTTGTGCTATATATAGTTATATTGATGGAAAAACGGGAGATACATTCCAATATCTTTTTAAATCAGTTCGTTTGATTGGAATAGGCAATGCGAGTGCGCTGTTATTGATAAAAAATATTATTGGCTATAAGCTAATTCAGAATTTAAAGCGATGAGAGTCGAAAATGTACTTGCTATAACCAATTGGAGCTATCGTGACGCACTGATACAAACATATACGCTGCCATATATTAAACTAATAAGAAAAAATATTCCGCCATCGGGCACGATTTATTTGGTTACCCTTGAGCAAAAGGGCATGGAATTTAACATTGAGGTTAAAAGAAGGATTGAAAAAGAATTAAAGGACCAGGGAATAATATGGATTGATTTTCGCTTTTCAAAATTTGGAGGAAAGGCGATTTTTGAACGATTCATACAACTTATAAAATTATGGTATTTGTGTATTCAAAAACGCATTGATTATATTCATGTATGGTGCACCCCTGCCGGGGTAACGGGTTACTTATTATCCGTTATTTCACGAAAAACGCTCATCCTCGATAGCTTTGAACCTCATGCAGAACCCTCGGTTGAAACTGGAACATGGAAGGCTAACAGCTTCGCCTTTAAATTTCTTTTTTATTTTGAAAAGAAACAGGCTGAACGTGCGAAAATTACGATTGCAGCTTCAAGTTTTATAACAGACTATGCCAAAGACAAATGGAAAATTGAATTAAAAAACATTTTTGTCAAGCCTGCATTAGTTGATTTGGAAAAATTCAACTACGAATCTAAAAAAGAACCTGGTTTATTAAAATCATTTGGACTTGAAAATAAAATTGTCTGCGTGTATGCAGGAAAGGTTGGTGGCATTTACTTAGATAATGAAATATTCGATTTTATAAAAGTTTGCCATAATTATTGGGGAAATAAATTTCGTTTTTTTATGATAACAGACATCTCGCGTAAACAAATTGAAGAGTTTTGTAATAATGCGAAACTTGATACGGAAATAGTTGTTAGTTGTTTTGTACAATATAACGAAATTCAAAGCTATATTGGAGCAGGGGATTTTGCCATCAATCCTGTTAAAATGGTTAAATCAAAACGGTGCTGCACTTCAATAAAGGATGGAGAATATTGGGCAATGGGATTGCCCATTGTTATAACAAACAGCGTGGGGGAGGATGTGAAAATTATTTTGGATAATAACGCCGGTGTAGTGTTGGAAAGTCTTGACAAATCAGAATATTACAGAGCAGTAGAAAAAATTGATGCCATGTTAAAAGAGAGCACTATGAGCGAACTTTATTGTAAAATCAGGCCCATAGCAGAAAAATACCGTAACTATGATATTGCGAAAAGAATTTACAGTGTCATCTATAACAGTTCTACATTTTCAGAAGAATAATTTTGTCTTTTTTTCGTTCTTTCTTCTTCCAAAATAAGAAATTGCTCTTTGTCCTTCCGCTTTAAATCAACATAAGTATAACGTATAATAAAAAGGCTGGCCACATAAAACGGAATTGCCGGAATTTTGTAACGGACCAAGCTTCCGAAATTGGAAGTAGTAAGTCCGACAGAGAATGCAAAAAACAGGCTGAAACATACAGTAAATACCAACAGGTGATGTCGGAATATTAATCTAAAAATATTATATACCTTCAGCCTAAATATAAGGTAAATAGTGAATAGCATCATAACCATATTTTCAACTCCTGATAATAGAACAACAGGGTTCCTGGCTTCCCATATATAAGGTCTGAATAAAGCAGCATTAATGGCAACGGGAGCTTTCTTTAAAACACCTGAAAAGGAAGGGTCGAAATCACCGATATCAAATGAAGACCCTCCGTATTCGTCTCGCTTAAAATCTTGCTGTGTAACAACAGCTTTACCCAAAATATTACCCAGCGCATAATCGCCGAGAGAATCTCCCATTGACTTGAGGACAAAGAACCCTGAACTTAATGCAACAATTGTAAAAACCGGAGCTATAATAGATCGGACCACGTTGCTTTTAATTTTTGAAAGAACAATTCCGGTAATCCATAGTAAGCTTCCGGGCAGCAAGGCAAATAATATATAAGGTTTAATCTTTACCAGAAGGTATGACGCAATCGATATGAATATAAAATTTTTAATAAATTCTCTCTTCTTAACAAGCAAGCCATAAAAGCTGCTTGTAAAAATACAAACTGCCGCAAAGGTGATTGTATCTTTGAGCAATCCTGATCCCCAAAAAAATACGGAAGGGATAAACAATACGGCAATTGCAAATTGTTTATCGAGAGTAGGAAATTCTTCAATCAGTGTTTCATACAAACGCCAGACTGCATAGAAAGAAAGCCATGCGATCAAAATAGTTTCACCTAAATAACTTTTAAATGAGAAGAGGCAAAGAACCCAGGTAAGGCGATCCACAAAAAAGGCGTTACGGTCATAGGCATATATAGGCCATCCTGTATAATTATCAAACGAAAACCATCGTTCTCCGTCAAGATCTGAAAAGGTGGTGCCGATGGCAGCTCCTGGATTTTTGAACAGAAGATTTACCATGCAGGTGTTATCATAAAAATAATTTGTGGTATCACCTGATTTATAGTATAAAACATAGGCTAAGCAAACGCCCATGCCTGCAAATAATTTTACAAATAAACCCGGCAAGTAGTAACGATAGTGTGGTTGTAAATCTCGTTTCTTTGTGTACTTCCCCCGCTCAACAATAAAAATAATCAATAGAAAAAAGGGAACAACGAGAATATCTATGATGGAGAGATACGGATATGTATAAGATGACCACATAATGCAGTAAATAAAAATTATTCAAAACTAAAGAAATAGTTGGCAAGTGTGCACTTAATGATGGTACTTTTCATTTTTAAGTATGGTAAAAGCCCTGTAAACCTGTTCAAGCAGCAGCAATCGGATCATTTGATGAGTAAAAGTCATTTTGGAGAACGACAATATAAGGTTCGCTTGTTTCTGCAAGAGCAAATCAGCTCCATAAGCCCCACCCACGATAAATGCTATTTTTGTTTTTCCGCTGGTGTTAAACTTGTTCATTTGCTTTGCAAATTCTTCGCTCGTAAATTGCTTTCCTTTTTCATCCAGCAGAATGATTAAATCTTTGCCTGATACTTTTTCAAGAATTAATGCTGATTCTTTTTTCCTTTGCACTTCAGGGGAAAACCCTGATACAGATGCGTTGATAACTTTTACCTCTGCTTTTGCATATCGTTTAATCCGATTAAGATAATTCGTACACCCTTCTTCAATCCACTTCTCAGTCGTTTTGCCCGTAAAAATAAATTCGATCTTCATAAGCAACCGGCCATTTTCATATCAAATCCAAAACGGGTGTAAAATCTGAATAAATATTGATTATTTTGTGTTGTCGAACATAATACTGATGCAGTGGCTTGATATTTGTGTAATTTGGTTAAAAATTACTTTAATGAGAAATTTTAGATTAGCATTTATATTAATAATCACGTGCTCTTTTGTAGGTTTAGTTGACGCCTATGATGATATAAGCAATGCTATCAGAACAGGGAATTCAAAACAATTGTCTGCTTATATAGGAACAAATATAGACCTTACAATTGGTTCTCAGGAGGCTGTGTATAGTAAAGTTCAGGCAGAGCAAATTCTTCGTAACTTTTTTAACAATAACACTCCCCAATCATTTACATTGCTTCATAAAGGTGCTTCAAAAGAAGGCACCATGTATGTTATTGGCAGCCTTGTAACAAAGGCTGGCAAAACGTTTCGGACGTCTTTTTATTTCAAGCAATCCAATAAGGTTGATTTGCTAAAAGAGCTGCGTTTTGAAATGGAATGATAGATAAAGGCGTATTTGCCCTTTGCCAAATGGATTCTTATTATTTCACGCAACAGCAGACAATTTCTTAATACCTTTCTTTTTGTTTAACCAATCGCTGTAAGAATTAACGGTTAAAATGGACTGCTTTCTTTCAAAAAACAAAATCGCGATTGAATACTATGATATTACACACTTTTCGCTGACCTTCGAATAACACGTTACATTTAAGACTGTTTAGCAACAAGTTTCATAAAACCTAAAAAAACCCATCAATTTCATCAGTTTCTAAGAAAAGTGCCCCAAAAAGTGTCATGTAAATGCAATAGGATGGAGATACTTTAGCATAGGATGGAGATGTTTTAGCATAGGATGGAGATACTATAGCATAGGATGGACATCTTTTAGCATAGGATGGACATCTTTTTGTATAGGATGGAGATACTATAGCATAGGATGGACATGTTTTTGTGTAGGATGGAGATACCATAGCATAGGATGGACATCTTTTTGTATAGGATGGAGATGTTTTAGCATAGGATGGACATGTTTTTGTATAAGATGGAGATACTTTAGCATAGGATGGAGGTACTTTAATATAGTAGGGAGATGTTTTGATCGTGTTTGCCGGCATTTCCCTATAGGAACTTTGGTCATCAAAAGAGTTGATTTCGCAATTATTGTTTGCATCTACGAAAGCGAATCAGTACAAATATACGAATGAAGCGTAATTCGTAAAATGTCTGGTAGTCTAAATCAGTATAATTAATGAGTATTTTATAGAAAGGCTGCAACTTGATTAATTATATGTTTTAGACAATTCAATTTCTATCTTTAAACCCGATTTCAGAACAACTATTTATGAGTGATTTAGAATTCAACAAGAATGAAGATGTAACACGTCAATTGGTAGATCATCTTAAGAGAAAGACGGATAAGATAAGGGAAGGTGGAGGAAAGAAGAATTCGGACAAGCAAAAAGAACAAGGCAAACTTCTGGCACGAGAACGAATTGAATATCTTATTGATAAAGACAGTAGAACTGTTGAGATCGGTGAATTTGCAGCTGAAGGAATGTATGAAGAGTATGGAGGATGCCCTGCTGCAGGTGTAGTGGTTGTTATTGGTTATGTATCGGGACGGCAGTGCGTGATTGTTGCCAACGATGCAACTGTTAAAGCCGGTGCATGGTTTCCGATGACGGGCAAGAAGAATCTGCGCGCGCAGGAAATCTCCATTGAAAACCTTTTACCTATTATATATCTCGTTGACAGTGCAGGGGTATTTCTCCCTATGCAGGATGAAATCTTTCCTGACAAAGAACACTTCGGACGAATTTTTCGCAACAACGCAGTGATGAGTTCTATGGGCATCATACAGGTTGCAGCTATCATGGGTAGTTGCGTTGCAGGAGGCGCTTATCTCCCCATCATGAGCGATGAAGCAATGATTGTGGATAAGACAGGTTCTATTTTTCTTGCAGGATCTTATCTTGTCAAAGCTGCTATCGGGGAAAACATTGATAACGAAACATTGGGTGGCGCTACTACTCAGTCGGAGATAAGCGGAGTAACAGACAACAAATTTCCTGATGATAAATCCGCGTTGGATCACATTAAAAATATTTTCAGCAAGATGGGTGCCTTTGAGAAAGCAGGATTCAATCGTGTAAAGGCGAAGGAGCCAACAAAAAATCCGAAGGATATATACGGACTGATGCCAACAGAGGCCTCCAAGCAATACGACATGCACGAAATTATTTATCGCCTGGTGGATGACAGTGAATTTGATGAGTACAAAGACGCTTACGGGCAAAGCATTATCTGCGGACTTGTGCGCATTGAAGGATGGAGCGTGGGCATTATTGCCAATCAGCGCAAAGTGGTGAAGAGCAAAAAAGGAGAGATGCAATTTGGCGGGGTTATATATTCTGATTCTGCTGATAAAGCAGCACGTTTTATTATGAATTGCAATCAGCGAAAAGTACCTCTTGTGTTTCTTCAGGATGTAACAGGCTTTATGGTTGGTTCAAGAAGTGAGCAGGGAGGAATAATCAGGGACGGCGCTAAGATGGTGAATGCCATGAGCAATTCTGTTGTTCCTAAATTCACGGTGATTATTGGTAATTCATACGGAGCAGGTAATTATGCTATGTGTGGAAAGGCATATGATCCAAGACTGATCGTTGGCTGGCCAACGGCAAGAGTGGCTGTGATGGGAGGGGGCCAGGCAGCAAAAGTGCTTTTACAAATTCAGGTTAGCTCAATGAAAGGGAAGGGCAAGGTCGTTTCTAAAGAGGAGGAAGACGAATTATTGAAAAAGATTACAGACCAATACAATTCTCAAATCTCTCCATATTATGCCGCATCACGCATGTGGCTTGATGCGGTCATTGACCCGCTGGATACACGCAAGTGGATTTCAATGGGCATTGAAGCAGCCAATCACTCGCCGATAACGAAGAAGTTTAATGTTGGAGTGATACAGGTTTGACGCAGTTTACGGTTCAGCACTGAATTAACTGTAAACTGCAAACCGTAAACCGTAAACCATTAATTTTGTCATATTCTTATTGAAGCTTCAGCAATGGAAAACTTTATAGTCTCTGCCCGTAAATACCGGCCAATTACTTTTGATACTGTTGTCGGGCAGCCGTCAATCACTACCACGCTTAAAAATGCAATTCGCAACAACCATTTGGCGCAGGCATTTCTTTTCTGTGGTCCGCGCGGAGTAGGGAAGACTACCTGCGCGCGTATTCTTGCCAAGACTATCAATTGCGAAAGCAGAACTGCTAATGTAGAGGCATGCAATGTTTGCGACAGTTGCATCTCTTTCAATAATAATCACTCGCTGAATATTTATGAGCTTGACGCGGCATCTAATAATTCAGTGGATGACATTCGCGCTCTTGTTGAACAGGTTCGCTACCCGCCACAGGCAGGAAAGTATAAGGTATATATCATTGATGAGATGCATATGCTTTCGGCAAGCGCATTCAATGCATTCCTTAAAACGCTTGAAGAGCCGCCGTCTTATGCTATTTTTATTTTAGCTACCACTGAAAAGCACAAAATCATTCCTACTATACTCTCCCGTTGTCAGATTTTTGATTTCAACCGCATTCAGGTTGAGGATATTGTAAAACATTTGTATGGTATCGCTGAGAAGGAAGGTGTGAAGTCAGAAGAAGATGCTCTTCATGTAATAGCTCAAAAAGCAGATGGTGCCTTGCGTGATGCACTCAGCATGTTTGACCAGTTGGTAAGCTTTGCGGGAAATAATCTTACTTATAAAGCAGTCATTGAGAATCTCAATATTCTTGATTATGATTATTATTTTAAAATTACTGATCAGATTCTAAAAGCTGATATTGCTAATACCTTTCTCACGTTTAACGAAATTCTGAATAACGGTTTTGACGGACACCATTTCATTAACGGACTTTCTTCGCACTTCCGCGATCTGCTTGTTTGCAAAGACGAAATCACATTGCAATTGCTGGAAGTAAGCCCGAACATAAGGGAAAAGTATAAGCAGCAATCCGCTATATGCTCTGTTGCGAATCTCATTAAATGGCTTGACATTGCAGACAAATGCGACATCAATTATCGGCAGGCAAAAAATCAACGGCTGCATGTGGAGATTACACTCATGAAGATGTGTAATGTAAATGCTGAGGTTGCACCGGCAGAGCCCGTCAAAAAAAAAACTGAACCTGTAAAACAAATCCCTTCGGCTGAAACGCATCCTCCTGTCTCCATTGCCAAGGAGCCGCAACCCGATAAATTAAAGCCTGCAGCTGCTTCTCACCAGGAAATTTCTTCTTCTAAAGTTATTTCCATAAAGGATAGCTTAAAAGGAAATGAAAAAAGGAGCGAGACAGTAATTAATAAACCCGAAGGCATTGAAACAAAAACAGCTAAGGAGTTCACACAAGATAATTTGCTTAAAGTATGGAATGAATTTGCTGAAACACTTCTTAGGCAAGGTAAAATGGCTCTCCATGCAGCAATGACAAAGCGTCAACCTGAGCTTAAAGATCAATTTAACGTGGTAATGAAAATTGAACATTCAGGATTGGAGAAGGATGTTAATGTTATCAAATCCGAGTTACTCGATTTTTTACGAAGCAAGCTTGATAATAATTTAATTCAGTTGAATGCCGAAGTAGAGAAAATGGGAGAAGGCACTGATAAGCCTTATACGCCTAAAGATAAATTTAAGCACATGGCAGCAAAGAACCCTGCTCTCAATGAACTTCGCAATCAATTAGATTTGGATATTGAATATTAAGCAGAGACAAAAAAAATTGTATCTCTGCTAGCGTGAATCGCTATGAAAATATCTTTTGAAAAAAGACTGATTCTTTTTTTTACAATCATCTTCCTCGGGATAATAATTCTGGGAATTGTTGCCTCCAGAAATAACCGTACTACTTTAGAAACGAATAAGCTGATTGCTCATACGAAGGAAGTAATTGCTGAATCTGAACTGGTATTATCGCTGAGTAAGGACATTGTGATAGGAAGTCAACGGTATGTAATTACAGGAGATTCTTCTTTTATAGGTTACTTCTCTACTTCGAAGGAAATTGTGTTTGTTCATATCAGGAACCTGAAAGACCTTACTAAAGATAACCCTGTGCAGCAGGTGAGAGTTGATTCGCTCGATTTTCTTATGAAAGACAGAATTATTTTTTCTAATCTCTATATGCGGGTTAGAAATGAAAACGGGTTTGATGCCGCAAGTAAAATGATTGCAACGGGTCGGGGCAAATTTTATATAGATAAGATCAGGGATTTAATTAACCAGATAGAAGGAGAAGAGAATTTTTTACTTATACAGCGTCAGCAAGCAAATAATAGCAGCATCACCGCCTTTAATCAGGCTTTCTATGCTCTTCTCATAGGTGTTTTTATTTTTTTAGGCGTAGTGTTTCTGTATGTTCTTTACAATTCCAGGAAACGCGCGAGGGCGGAGCAACAAATCATTCGTCTCAACTCAGAGTTGAAGAAAAATGTGGAGCAGATGGAAGCAGTAAACAAAGAGCTGGAAGCCTTCAGCTATTCTGTTTCGCATGATTTGCGCTCTCCGTTGCGCATCATTGATGGCTATGCCAATATTCTTATTCAGGATTACAAAGAAAAAATAGACGAAGAAGGAAACCGAACCTTAGGAATAATAAAAAGCAATCCACAACGGATGGGGCAGTTGATAGATGACCTTCTAAACTTGTCACGGCTGGGAAGAAAAGAATTGGTGCTCCATAAAGTTAACATCAATGAAATCGTTCAGTCCATTATTATGGAACAAATGGAACACAATCCTTCCGCTCATGTTGAAATAAAAGTGGATCAGCTCGAACCTGCTAATTGCGACACCAACTTAATCCGCCAGGTGTGGAGCAATCTAATTTCAAATGCGTTTAAATATTCCGGGCGCAAAGAAAAAGCGATAGTAGAAATAGGTTCTTATAAAAAGGAAAACGAGGTTATATATTTTGTAAAAGATAACGGCGTGGGGTTCGACATGAAATATGTTGATAAGCTATTCGGAGTTTTTCAACGCCTTCACAAGATGACTGAATTTGAAGGCACCGGCGTTGGACTTGCCATTGTGCAGCGCATCATCTTAAAACATGGAGGCAGGGTGTGGGCAGAGGCGGAACCTGACAAAGGCGCTACTTTTTATTTCTCCCTGCCAGTCTAAAGTGGAAAAAACACTAAAAAAGGCCACTCAGGTAAGGTTTACCTGATACGCGATAAGGTTATTCTGGTACCGGATAAGGAAATTCTGGTATGCGGTAAGGAAATTCTGGTACGCGATAAGGTTATTCTGGTACCGGATAAGGAAATTCCGGTACACGATAAGGTTATTCTGGTACGCGATAAGGTAATTCTGATACACGATAAGGAAATTCTGGTACGCGATAAGGTTATTCTGGTATGCGATAAGGTTATCCTGGTGCAGGATAAAGTTATTCTGGTGCAGGATAAAGTTATTCTGGTACGTGATAAGGTTATTCTGGTTCACGAATAAGGTCTTTTATTAAATAATCTTGCAGCATGCCAAAAAAGTTTGTAATTTTCGCATCCTCAAAATATCCCCCTCATGGAAAACGGAATAGAAATTTTGCTCATTGAAGACAATCCTCATGAAGCCGAATTAACCATACGGGCTTTAAAAAGACAAAATCTTGTCAACAAGCTTGTGCATATTGATGATGGCGCAGAGGCGTTAGATTTCATCTTTTCCAAGGGTAAATATAAAGCCAACGGCAAAGTTCAGAAACCTAAGCTCATCCTCCTCGACCTCAAGCTTCCTAAAGTTGATGGGCTTGAGATATTAAGGCAAATCAAAGCGGACGATCGCACCAGGCAGATTCCTGTCGTCGTGCTTACTTCGTCAAAAGAAGAAAAGGATATTGTCGAAACCTACAAGCTTGGAGTAAACAGTTACATCACAAAACCGGTCAATTTTGAATCTTTTTCTAAAGCCATTGTGGAAGTGGGACTCTATTGGATGCTTTTAAATGAAAGCCCTCCGTTTATCATCAATGACTGAATAGGTAAATAGGTAATTAAGGCTATTTGGACATCCTTTGTTACATCAATCACCAAATTACCTTAATACCTTTTCACAAAAAGTGTAAGATTTAGGTCACTTTTGCTCAACTCTTTCCTTAGTTCCAACGTAAGCAAATAGAGTTTAAAGGATAAGTCGATGAGTAGGGAATATAAAATACTGTTGGTGGAGGATGATTTGATTGATGTTGAAATAATCAAAAAGCATCTCGAACGATCCGGAATGAAGTTTCGGATGAACGCTGTTTCTGATGAGGACCGGTTTATGCAGGCCATCACCTGCGATACTTTTGATATCATATTGGCCGATCACTCATTGCCAAAACTCACTTCCCTTGATATATTGAGAGTATGTAAGAAGCAAAACAGTAACGTGCCTTTTATTCTTGTCTCCGGCACTGTGTCGGAAGAGGTAGCAGTAAATGCCATTAAGGAAGGCGCAGATGATTATGTGCTCAAAGAAAACCTGATGCGGCTGCCATCTGCCATTAGAAACGCAATTGCAAACGCTGACAAGCTTCGCAAACGGGAATTAGCCGAAAAAGAATTAATTGAAAAAAATAATGCCGAGCGAAAGCTCATGGAAGAGAAGCTGAAAGCAAAAATCTTCGAGCTGGATGCGTTTATATACCGGACAGCACATGACCTGCGTGGCCCGCTCACTTCCATTCTTGGCCTTGTTGCCATAGCAAAGAAAGATTTGAAAGATGATATGGCACAACTCTTCCTTGATAAGTTCGATAAAACAGCCATCAGGTTAGATAATATATTAAACGACCTGATTAGCGTAACTAAAATTACACGCGGAAAAACAAACTTCACAAAGATTCACCTGGATACTTTAATACCTGCTCTCATCAAACGACTGGACAACAAGGCTGACAGATTTGGAGTAAAGTTCGATCTTGATCTTCCGCATCGTCATAATTTTCTTAGTGATCGCTACCTCATTCGTTCCATACTGCAAAACATACTTGAGAATTCAATCCGGTACCGTAATTATGATGCTGAAAATACAATCATTAATATAACAGGAAAAGATCTCGGCAATTCTGTTGAGATAAAAATTACAGATAACGGACAAGGAATTCCTGATGATATACAGGATAAGATATTCGACATGTTCTATAAAGGCAATTATGCCTCTACAGGCACGGGATTGGGTCTTTATATAACCCGCGTGGCTGTTGAAAAGCTTGGGGGTTCCATTGCGGTAAGCAGCGACTATGGTAACGGAACAATAGTTACCATTTCTCTTCCCTGCCTCAACGAAACACAGGTCGAAAAGCTTATTGCAGAGCGGGTATAATATTTCAAGGATTCAAATGGAATAAAACAAAACGTCCCGCATTTCTACGGGACGTTTTGCTTTAAGAGACCACCAACCTGTAAGCCGGGTTCTGTATCCCGCATTTCTGCCGGACTTCTATCATTTATCTGGTAGCGTGATCACTCACACCATCTAGCAACCTACCCTCCGAAGATTCATGCGAGCAGCACTCAGACTCCGGTGTATTTGGTCTTTCAACCCATAAGGTTTACCCATACTGTATGTCACCATACAATATCGTGAGCTCTTACCTCACGTTTTCACCCTTACCTCAATTTGCATTGCGGCGGTTATTTTCTGTGGCACTATCTGTATCCTGATTGCTCAGAATTCTTCCTGTTAGGAAGTATGGCGCTCTGCGTTGTCCGGACTTTCCTCATTCCGATAAATCGGAACGCGATAGAACAGTTGGCGATGTTAAAGAACAGTTTGTTATTGCAAAGATAGAAAACCTTTGCGATTCATGATTTATCAGGAATAAACAGGGCATTATTTGCCGATACAGAATATAACCAATCCTCTACATGCCTTATAAACAATGGGTTTCTTCCTTTTAGGGGGTTTTAAGGTACAAGAGGGATACAAAACCTTACTAAAAACGGACTTTTATGACTTTACAACTCATTAGTTTTTAAAAGGAAAATCAAGTAAGTCCTTTGGTTGGATTCCTAATGCTTTCGCTATTGCATAAATAGAACTAAGGGTTGTGTTAATTTCTCCTCTCTCAATTCTTCCAATTTGATTAATTGGTATATCTGCATCATAAGCCAATTTTTCTTGTGATAGTTTGTGTTTTACCCTTAATCGCCGCAAATGCTCACCAAATGCTTTTATATACGCCTTTGTTTTTTATGTTAATCACAAAGCGAAATTGTCATTGTTAAACAACTAAACTAAACACATGTATGTGTTATTCTAATTTACTTTGATACATTTGTAATTCATTACTAAAATTAATCAGTTACTAAAATGATTCAAAACATCACAGCAAGAATTGATTTGTATGTGAACTCATTTATTCTTTTAAGACCCTATCGGTCAGACTTCATTTATTCACAAGAAATAATCAGCCAAATAAAAAAACTAATAAGTGAAGCATTAATCAAAGATTTCTCTAACCAAAAACTTGGAAGTGATTTAGGACACCTAACAAAGGATTGGTCAAGAGATTGGAGATGGATTGCTCATCATATTACGCTTGACCATTTTAATAATAAGAAAGCAGAAGCATTCCTAAATGCTAAAAAAGATGCCATAGTTTACAAAGATGTTTTTAAAGAAGATTGTAAGGCATGTAGAAAACTTTACTTAAAAGACTCTGATGATGAAAGTAACAAAGAACCCAAATTATTTCAGTTGTCTGAATTAATTAATAACGGTAACAACCTTAACCCAAAATATTTTTTTGAATCTGAAATACAAGAGTTAAAACCTGTTGTCGGTGCATCCATTTTTGGATTTAATAAAAAAGATAAGTATTTATATATTGATTGCGCGACCTTATCACTTCTACGTGATGGGTATAAATGGGATGATAAGTTAAAAAGATTTGAATTAGAGCATGTAACTAAATTAATTGGCAAAGAACCAATAAAATTTACAGTTGAGATAAACGGACATACGCATGATTATTTTGTGTAGCACAACACATCACAAATTAATTTTTATTACTTTTCTTCTTGTGATTAGATAAATACCTGTCAGTTTCTAAAGAAATTTCTTTAGCCGTCTTATTTCGCCCTTCCTTTAGCCAAAGATCAATTTCACTTTTTAAAAAGAAAAGCTTTTGAGGTTTTTTATGAAAAGGGATTTGAGAATTGTGTACCCAACCATACACAGTTTGTTTTGAGGGTTTCTGTGGCAGGTAGTAACATAACTGGCTTAGGTTAAACCATTGGTCAGGTGGTGGTTGGTTTAAATTGTTTGGATGGCTTTGTTTTAAACATGAATTTACACACTCAATAATAATTTTCTGCAAGTCTTCTACTGGCAAAGAAATAAGAATAACATTTTCCACTTTTAACTTTGGATTTCATAGTGTACAATTGATGAAAGATTTGAGTGTACAAAGGACATTAGTAATCTTTAAACCCCAAAGCATTTTTAAATAAGAAAAAATTACTTTTTTTATTTAGGAAATATCGAATTATATTTTATGTGTTGTAATTTATAAGTCCAATACTATTGTATTTGCTGCTTCACGTTTCCTCACATCAATAACTTTAGCATAAACTTGAGTAGTTTTTACTTCACGATGTCCAAGCATTTTCATTCCGAAATGCGGGTTCACATCAATTTTACTACGCCCGAACTGCATGTGATTGGAGGAGTTGCTTGTCTGGAACACTTTGTTCTCCGGCACTACGTGAAAACCGTTTACTGAGATTTGAGTGGCTGCTTTGAACGCCGGTGTTTTTATGTAGTTATCATAGAGCCACTTGATGTGCTTAAAGTATTTCGGGTAACGGTTTTCAAAAACGGGTATGTCAGCAGGAATACCAAAAAGAGGTTTCAACTTATTGCTCAGGACAGGAAATAGTTTTCCCATATCCTGTTTGTATTCAGGCGGCATAAATTCAAAACGGTGCAAGACTCCATTACAGTTTATCCAATTGAGCTTGTCAAGCGGAAAGTCAACCAAGTCTTTCAAACTTGTTTTGAGCACTTTTGAAGTGCCGTCGTAAGAGATAACCAATTCAAAACCGTTGCTTACCCTGCCATGCTGAACTTTGATGGTGAACTTTTTGTAAACTTTGTATTGCTCCTTGTCCTGTGTTGCATCGTGAAACCACACGCCAATGTCGTTGATGAAATTCGGAAATACTACATCCGCTTTAGTCTTGAAGTATTCTAAAACGAAATACCGGAAATAGTGTTGCGCAAAGTGAACGTGCTTACTGAGGTCAACTTTTGTAGTTACCAACGCTCCGTTTGGCGTTTGAAAATCAGAATAGAGATGCTGGGCGTTTTTCTCCATCCAGTCGGGCATGATTTCAAAAAGGGATTTCCACTTGATGGGATAAAAGCCCTCTCCTTCCTTGTTGTAAAAAGAAAATTCTCTCTCCTTAACGGAAGAGGTGAAAGGAATAATATTTAATTGGAGTGTTTGCATTATGTGTCATGTTATTATTCAAATTCTACAGCTTCTATATATTCTCTGCCTAATGAGTAAGGGATTAATTTTTTGTGTTGCAGCCTGCCAATAATTATTGCGGGATGGGTATTGAATTGCTTTGCAAACTTTTTTATATCATCCTTGCCTAAAGGCGATGCTGCTAATATTGTTGCCTCTTCCTCTTCGGTTAATGTCCATTTTTCTGCAAAGGCATCAGCCTCTTTTTCTTTAATCATGTCTTTATCAGAATACTCTACCTTCTCTAAGAAAATATCTTTTTTGCCATGAAGTAGAATATGCCCGGCTTCGTGAAAGAAGGTAAACCAGAAACTATCGTTCCTGTTGTACCTGCCTGTTAACTGCATTAAAGGAGTGTCGTTTAACCAACGGGTTGCACCACAAATGGGAGCTTTGGGTAAGCAAGGGGTGTGTACTACTTTAACACCCGCTTCGGAACAAATATTCCGCAACTGAATAAAGAAATCAGCCGGATGTTCTGCCATTACAGATTTTAATTCAGGCAATGCTTCTTTGAAGCTTTTATCTGAATAGTCTTTTGCTACTAACTCAACAGCTTGTAATTCTCCTTTGCGCAGCCATGCAGATATTGCATAGGGCTCATTTGTATTAGCCAATGATATGCGGAAGGCAACCTTTAGTTGTTGTTTGAAATAATAATCTTCCCATGCTGAATGACTGTAGAAACCAAAGAAAGTGAGCATAGCCATTGTTTTTTCCTGAATGGTTGCGGCTTGCGGCAACCATTGCTTTTTAATCATTTCAGCCAAAGGAAATTTATTTGCCCATGCAACTGCTTCTTCAATCACTGCCTGACGTTTTTCTCGCGCAATAAATTCATCGTAACTCCTTTGATGGTTCATCCAAAAGTGAGCAGGTATCTTAGTTACATTTTCAAACTGCACTGCCATGTCGGGAGTAATAGCACTATCGCCTTTGAGTATTGCGGAAATAGTTTTTTCGGGTTTGCCTGTACGAAGTGCGAACTCTTTAGGCCCCATACCCATTTCTTCCAGCTTTTCTAATAATGTTTCACCAGGGTGAAAAACTGTAGAAGGGAAATATTGATTTTGCTTTGCCATAAGTCAATTTATTTTTTAATGATAGTCTTCTATTTCAATAATTTCTACACCTCTTATCTCCAACCAAATGTATTGGCCATGTTCGTTTGTTGGGATTGGTCTTTCATGAGGAGTGAAAATTAATCTGTACGGATGATCTAAGTCGCAACCCCATTGCCCTTTTCTGTTTGCTGTAAGCTCGTGAAACCTGCCGGGCAAGTTTCTCACGTCTTCTAAAGTTTTGGCGTCTCGCAAGGCGTTGAGCCTTGTTATTACCAGTTTAGCCCTACGGTCGCCCATTTTCTGACGACACTTATTGTAATCGGCTGTAAGTTTCTCTAATTTCTTGTCTGTAAAAGTTATATCCACGGCAAAGGTATGAACAATTTAATTAACAGCAAGTGTAAGTTAAAAATATTTAACTTTTACCTGCTTTTATGCGTTTTTTCGTTGTTTTGGTGCAAAACAGTGTCAAAAGTAGGGAAAGAAAGAGTAGGCAGGCGGAAAACTTATGCACAAAATGGAGAAGTTGCAAGGTTGCAAAGTGTGCAAAGAATGCAAGGGCTAATTCTTTTTGTAATGGCCGGTCTTAGGTTGAGAGAGGTATTTGTTTAATGAGTTGCGGAGCAAATCATCAGCGGAACGAGCAGAGATATTGAATTGTGTTGCTAAAGTAACTGCCTGTTGCCTTGTAAATTCTTCAGGCAAAGCCGCAAAGAATTTACGTTTGTTATCGCTGCCTTTGAAATGTGTTTCTTCTGACTGTTTAGGCAGGTTATTGAACATGAGAATAGAATGTTGTAAATAGATTTCAGCTAACTGTAAAGCGGTGTTGAAATCCTCGTCAGAGCAAACCATAAGGTTTGCTGCTTCTTCGGCTGTAAACATGGTTACCTCATGGAGCCATGTTTCACAGGTGTTGTTAAGCTGCTGCCATTGCTCAGCAGTTAAATCAATACAAGTTTCTTCTCTTTGAAGAAACTGCACGATTTCAAAAACCTGTCTTGACAGTGCTTTGAAATGTTCTGTAAGGTTTATACGATTGGCAGAGGGTGAAACGTCTTTCCAATTCTGTTCTACTTTGAAAGCGTAAAAGAGGAAGCGGCTGAACAAGCCGTCTTCCGATGAAACGATTATCCCTATGACTTGTGCAGGCGTGCCTGACAATGCAACAGAAAGGCGGGTGTTATCAACCTCAATAAATTCGTTGTTTGTTTTTCTTGAACTTGAAATTCTTTCATGGTGAAATGCTTTGCGAAGCATATCGCTGTAACCTCCCCAATCCTGCTTAAAAACATTTCCCATCGTGTCGGCTTCTGTTTCGCATATAATTCCGAAGCCTTCATTCTGCTCCAAGTGAGAAAGGATTTTGGCGTAGCTGGTATTTGCAGGAATGAAAATGACTTTGAAAGCCGGTTGCTCCGGTGGTTCTTCAACAGTTGTGTCCTTTTTGCCCTTTGCCTTTTCTCTTGCCTTGTGTTCAGCGATTTCGGTCTTGAATTGTTCTTCTGAATCTTTGCTTGACTGCAAAACAGAATGGTGGTAGGTATCAGCCAACATTTTTGCAAACTTCAAAGCGCCCTTACCACTGGCAGCAGGAGCGATTGTAAAAGAGTAGAGGTTCGGGAAAACTTCCTGACCATCATAAACTCCTTTAACACCGGGTAAACATCCGCTCAGGATGGACAATGCGCCTGTGAGGAAAACATCTCTTTCTCTAAGCTGTGAAAATACTGCTGCACCGTTGCGAAGGATGTCAGGCATGGCGGCATAGAGTTCATCCGGGATGAGGGGAGTTTGCTTTAAGTAGTCCTCTAAAGGTTGGTTTTGTTGCTTTGCAGAGTTTGCAAACTTTGCAAACTCGTTTGAATGATGGTTGTAGGCGCTGCGAAATGAGGAACGAATTTCCTTTTCGGGCAGGTCGTATTTATCCAAACAAAATTGCAAAGCAATTTCGAGAGGGATCCCCTTACGGTTTGCGTTTGAAGCAAACACGTAGATAAATTCGTTGCGGTTGCCTTCTGAATAGGTCTTTTTCAATTCTGTGAAGCGTTGACAATGAAGTAATGCTTCCCCATATTCTGCGCTTTCTGACTGAACCAAAGGTGAAGGAAGTACAGCTTTCTGCTGTGGAGCTTGCTGCGAAACGGAGGAAAGTTTGATTTCAAACTTTTCGTTGCTGAGGTTTTTGTAAAGCGCCGGGTCGTGGCTCATGAAGCAAAGCCGTGTGATGTCTTTGCATTTCGGGTCTGATGCAATGCCCAATTTTTCTTCGTAGAACTGCTGCACCTGCTTATATGCAATGTCGTGATGCTCTGAACCTGTATTGACTTCTACAAATACTTTCAATCCGTTCCCGCTTGGACTGCGGAAGCAAAGGAATGTGTAGGGAATGGAGCAAATGATTTTGAATGCTTCATCTAACTGTTCCGGTGGGAGCTTGTCAAAGTCAAGGTGAATGAAGCCGCTGTATTGCTCCATGTTCGGCAGCAAGCGTTGCTCTCTAAATGTCGCCGATGGAGTGAAAGCAAGAAGTTTTTGCTTCTTAGCTTTCGCTTCTTCTACGTTGCCTTCGGCAATGAGCGATTGAATTTCATCTACCTCCGCTTTGTATTTATCGGAAGGAATGTCTTTTGAAATCACTATAAGTGATTTGTTCTCTACGGGAACCGTAAAGTTTTTGAATATAGTACAGGATGCCATTTCTCTTTCTGTTTGCGTTAAAAAATCTACTAACTTCTTTTGTTGCGGATGATGTAATCGGTGGCGAGCTTGTCAATTTCATCGGCTGCGGCCTGCCGGTTGCGTTGCAACCAGGCATCAATTTCATCACGCCTGAAGTAGAGTTTTTTACCCTGCGGACAGAAGTGCGGAATCTGCTTTGTACTTGTGAGTTTGTAAAGGTGTGATGCGCTTACATCAAGGTATTTACATGCCTCTCCAAAAGTCAATACTGCCTTTTGCAGTATGTTTTGTTCATCGAGTTTGCTTGCAATCTCGCTGAGCTTTTCTAAAATTTGATCTTCTCTTTCCATTTTACTTTCAATTTTTTCGTTTAAAAACTGAGAGCAAAAAGACGAGGTGATTGAAAGGTGATACAGAGGTTACGTTACTTCACCTAAATAACTTTTTTCAATGCGTCTAAGTCGGCAGCGTAGGATTTAGGCATTTCAGAAAATTTTGCTTTCGTTGTGGACTTTGCTGTATTATTGAATTGTGCAAAAAATGCATGTAGGAAATCAATCCAAGCTGTTTTGATTTTCTTCGTAGTGTAAAGCTGTTCGTGCAACTTGTAAAAAGTATATCGGATAAAATTATTGTCTAAACCTATTTGAGAAATTGCTTTCTGAATTTTTGGCATCTTATACCATTAGCCATTATATAA
>PLYJ01000127.1 GCA_003151745.1 Bacteroidota bacterium | reverse complement strand
GCAGCCGGATCCCGAGAACCATCTGGTGCTCCTCGATCCCGCCGGCCACCCCTTCTGCCTGTCGACGGAAGTCGCCCAATGGAGGTGACGCGTTCGGCGCGGTAACAATTCGGTAACGCCCGCAGCAATTCGTAGGCATTCGCCGGCGTTCGCAACGTGTTGCTGATCATCCGCGGTCGTTCGTCACCGTTCGCCATCGTCGGGGTCGGGCGTATTTGCAAGCAAGGGGTCGTGGGTTCGAGTCCCATTATCTCCACCACAATTGGATTACGCTTTGTTAAGTTCAATCACCGTAATCTCCGGCAAGATGCCTACGCGCCCCGGATAACCGATAAATCCAAGTCCGCGATTTACATAAATATACTGTTTCCCTTCTTTATAGAGTCCTGCCCACTGCTTGTAGAAATACTGTGCAGGGCTCCACCGCAATCCCGGTATCTCAACACCAAACTGTGCTCCATGCGTATGGCCTGCTAATGCAAGGTCAATGTCTTTATATTTAGAGGTCACTTCAGCGTTCCAATGCGAAGGATCGTGCGACAACAAGATCTTGAAAGGAACTTCTTTCAAACCAGTTGTTGCTTCTTTCATATTGCCATACGCTTGTTTGGAGAAGCTATGATTGCCGCTCAGGTATTCAATGCCAATCAGTGCGATCTCATCATTACCTTTTTGTATATAAGTATGCTCATTGAGCAAAAGCTTCCATCCAAGATTCTTTTGAAATGCTTTTAATCGCTCGAGATTATCATGTTTCTCCTGCGGGCTGTTCCATCTTCCGTAATAGTCGCCATAATCATGATTGCCGAGAATGGAGTAAACGCCAAGCGGCGCTTTTAGCTGCATGAACTCATCAGCAAATTCTTCTGCCTCTGTGGCAATATCATTTACTAAATCACCGGTGAAAAAGATAATGTCTGCCTTTTGCTCCATCACCAGATCAATAGCACGCTGCAAATGATTGGTGCCTATATAGCTGCCGGAATGAATATCGCTCACCTGCACAATCTTCAACCCATTGAAGGCATCAGGCAGGTTTGCAAAGTTTATTTTCACTTTTCTCACGCGAAAGTCAAATGCCGAACCGATCATTCCATAAATAAGTGAAATAAAAGGAATGGACCCGACAAGGAATCCTAACTGCGAAAAGAACTTTATGCGCGAAACACGAATGGCTTCACTCGTGGGTTTACTTTGAGAAGAAAAGAAATGAAGCTGTGCATATTCATAAATCCATCTGAACAGTCGCAGCACATCATCAAGCAACAGAAATACAACAACAAATATTTTGGAAAAATAATGTATCACCACGAGTGCGAATGAATATGTGCGAATCGTTTTAGGCCATGAATGAAAATCTATAATAGATCCCAACAAAATAATGGAAAGACAAAGCACGGTGAAAGACCAATAAACAATGGAGATGATGCGTTGCGTGTTTTCTGTTCTCGATTGCATCAATATCTTCACTCCCTGGAACACATAGAGGTCAATGAGAAAAAGAACGGCAACAGCGATAAAGACTCGATACGACATAAGGGGAAATGATTCAGATAAATGATAAGACGAATGAAGCCGAAGGTTATTTTAAATAAGTAATAGGGAATAAGGAATAAAGTGTCCTGCTGACTATTTCTTACTTATTCCTTCTTCATTATTCCTTATGGAGATAACCGTTCCAGCTTCCATTTTCCGTTTTTCATTTTTGTAAACAACAACCGATCATGTAGGCGGTTGGTGCGCCCCTGCCAGAATTCTATGGAAGAAGGAATAACCCTGTAACCACCCCAATGAGCAGGTCTCTGAATTTTCTTATCTTTAAAAAAGCCATCATAAATTGCAAACCGCACGTCAAGGAAAGCCCTGTTGCGAATTACTTCGCTTTGAGGAGATGCAAAAACGCTGACCTGGCTTGCACGCGGACGTGAAGCAAAATATGCATCCGACTCTTTGCTGCTCACTTTCTCTGCTTTGCCATATATACGCACCTGCCGCTGCACCTTCGCCCAAAAGAAATTGAGGCAGCATAGCTTATTCTTTTCAAGATTGCTTCCCTTTTCACTTTTATAATTTGTATAAAAAACAAAACCTTTTTTATCAATACCTTTCAATAAGACAATGCGCGCAGACGGTTGCAATTTTTTATTTACCGTCGCCAGCGTCATAGCAGTCGGTTCAGAAACCTTTTTCTTTATCGCCTCATCCATCCAATGTTCAAACTGAGCTAACGGATTTTTTGAGATGCGGCTTTCAATCAGTGCAGCGCCTTTGTATTCATTTCTATATGAAGAAATGGCTTTCGATAATCTTTTCATGTCACGAATTGTATTTTTTAACTAAAAACGGCATTATGATGTAAGAATAGTGTAAGATTCAGGCCTATTTGATCTTAACCTACAGCCAAAATGTCTGTAAAACTACTACAAAAATCACCATTTAACTGTGGCACGCCTTTCGCTTACTACTGATTATGAAAAAAGGCAAACCCGGAGGAATGGACAAACGTAAATCTAAGACTATGAAACCGATAGTAAAAATGCCTGAAATCGGGAAGCTGCTTATCTCTGAACCATTCCTGCTCGATTCTTACTTTAAAAGAGCTGTTGTTCTGCTCAGTGAACATGGCCCCGAAGGAACCGTTGGTTTCATTCTCAACAAGCCAACAGACCTTGCGCTTAATGATGCTCTTGAAGATTTTCCTCATTTCGATACGCCATTATATTTTGGCGGACCCGTACAAACAGATACCATTCACTTCATTCACACTCTTGGCAATAAGCTGGAAGGCAGCAAAGAAATTATGCCCGGCATTTATTGGGGCGGAAATCTTGAAACCCTCAAGTTGATGATTGAAACAAAACAAATATCTGAAAGAGATGTGCGTTTCTTTGCGGGTTATAGCGGATGGGAACCACAACAGTTGGAGGACGAACTGAAGGGACATACCTGGATGGTGACCACTTGCGATAAAAACACAGCCTTCTCCAAAGAACCCGAACAACTTTGGGGCAGCGTGCTCAAAAACATGGGTAGCGAATATGCCGTGCTTGCCAACTTTCCTGACGATCCGAGTTTGAATTGATTTTTTAAGCTTTTTAAACAATATTCTGAAATCACTAAACAAGACTGTGCATCTGGCATGACTGGAAAAAGCCCGAACGCAAGAGGAAAAACCTTATGCGGCTTGGAATTGATAAACGTCATGCTTATTTGTGGAGCAGATCAAGGATGGGACGATGGGCAATTGCACAAAGCCCTATCCTGCTAACAACAATCACTTTGGAAAGATTGCAGAAACGAGGTTACCAATCCATGCTCGACTATTATCTAAAGGTAGCCCCACTCTACAACGAACCGCTGTATGCGAGACCCGCACGTACAGTGGTGTGAGAGCCACTCCCTGTCAGCATTTGCTGGCAGGGCTGGCTACTCGATTGGCAGCAGTCGTTGTCCCTCGTTAATATTATCATCATATATTTTATATCACCAACAGTTGCAAAATAGTTTTATAATTTGAGACCAATGGCTTAATAAGTCTACTATAACTAAGAGAGCTGTACCAACGGCAAGTATTATTGTTGTATTTAACATCTGCTTGGATGTTCTTTGAGATTGAGTTTCGATATTACTAATTCGTTCACGTTCTTGAATATCCTTGTCTTTCTTTGCAACATAGCCACCTGATTCAATAAACATCTCTCCTTCAAATGTTAGTATGTATGTATAATCTATACTCTTGGTGTGTTCGGTAACTTCTTCAACCATCAAGTTTGTATCCACTAAATAATTATCCTTCTTTAACTTGTCAATAATTTGCGATAACTCTGCATCATTTTTAATTTCCTTACCGCTAAACTTTTTTGACAAGTTATTAAATGATAAAAGTCGCCCTGTTTCCGTTAAGAATTCGCTAAGAACTAAATTTAGTTTCTCGTCAGACGTTACCTTGTTCTCCAACATTTATGATTGTTTAAAAAGGGGATTTTTTGAATCCTCAAAGTTCTTTAAGCTATCTGGATATGTTTTCACTAATATAAACGCTGTATCAATGCATGGATTATGAATGAAGTTTTCTGTTGCTTCAAGTAATTCTTTTTTCATTACATAAGCTCCCCCCTTCGCTTTGCCTTCATTATAGGCAAGGTGTAACACATCTTGCATCACCCCTTTTACAAATTCAAAATTGCTACCTTTTAATTTTTGTTTCAATAAAGTATCCGTATCATTTGTCATTTCTAAAATAATTGCTTCATAAATATTTCTAAATCTTGGCTTACTCAAACAAAAGTTTTCACAGCCACTTGGATCAGTTAGATACCATTTGCAAATAATACGAGTAATGGAATTAAGGTCATTATAAATATTGTTTTTTGCTGAAGACGAAATTTGAGGAAAATACATGATAAGAAAGCAAGCTACATTAATTATTAAAAATATGCTGCTTAGAAAGTAGCTAACAATAAAAACAATCAATAAAATAAAAGCCGCTAAATTTCTTCCTCCGTCAACTGCTTTAATACTTGATTGTATTGTTATTAAAAGTAGTTGTTCATGAGAAAGCCCTTTTGAAAGTAGCTCTTCATGATTAAAACCTTTTGGAAATTTTCCTGATTGACGAGTACTCTCCATTAATCTTTCTTTGCCTAAAGTCGAAATATAGTTTTTTGTTTCGTTTTTGTTTGTAAGTATTCTGCCTAAATATTTTGGTGATTTTATGCAAGACCAGAAAGTGTAGCCCATTCCAAAGGATAGAAAAGCAAGCACTACTTCTATAATAATCTTCCAGATTGTCATATTTTCTTATTGTTTGTTGTTATTGTATGTCACTCGCACTAACGCTGTTTACGATTGCTGCCAACAGTATAATATCTGTACTTGAGTAAAATCTAAAGTATTCATTTTGTTGCAAATATAGAAATAATGGTACTTGTGTTGGCGGATTATCTGACTTTTTTTGCGTCAGACATCCCGGCGAACTTATAACTACTTAAACAAGTATAAATATAGATACCACCCTCAAATTTCTTCAAAAGTAGTGTACGCTCACTCACTTGTAGTGTACTCTTAGTCACTGGGAGGATACGTTTAGTCGTTAGGAGTATATGAAAAGTCATTAGGAGTATACGCTCAATCATTAAGAGGATATGTAAAGTCATTTGGAGTACATGTAAAGTCGCTAAGAGGATACTCTTAGTCATTGGGAGGATATGTAAAGTCGTTAAGCGTGTACGCTTAGCCATTAAGAGTATATGTAAAGTCGTTAAGAGTGTACGCTTAGTCATTAGGAGTGTACTCTCAGTGACTTGGAGGATACTCCCGGATGCAAAATGAATGGAAAAAGTTGAAATTTGTATGTTTTGTTCAACCTTGGCATATATAAATATTGCAAATGCAAGGTTTGAGGGCTTTTATGCTCATTGCTGTTTTAGGCAGGTTTTATCTTTGCTGTACCTGCTGCGTGGAATTTGCAATTCCGGCTTCATTGTTTGCGACTACTATAGATATTGTCGATTTGCGGTTTACACTTTCAACCTGCCCATCCTTCCCTGTCGAGGGAACGGTATTGAATTGCTTCGGCGAGGTGGTTGGTTTTGATGTCGGCGCTTGCGTCAAGATCGGCAATGGTTCTGGATACTTTGAGGATACGATCGTAAGCACGGGCAGAAAGACCAAGACGCTCCATGGCGGTCTTCAACAGTTGCTTTTCTTCTTCTGAAAGCTTGCAAATGGATTGCAATTGTTTGGAGCTCATCTGGGCGTTGCAATATATACCTTCATCCACGGAAAACCGTTTTGATTGTATTTCGCGCGCTGCAACCACGCGGTCGCGCACGGCTTCACTTTTTTCAGCAAGATGCTCGGAAGTAAGCTCTTTGAAAGGAACAGGTGTAACTTCCAGGTGAATATCAATGCGGTCGAGTAGGGGGCCGGAGACTTTGTTCAGGTATTTCTGCACCACACCGGGAGCGCATACGCAATCTTTTTCCGGATGGTTGTAATAACCGCATGGGCATACATGCGTTGCCTTTTTCCACCCTCAAAAAAACACTAAAAAAGCCAATTTCTGTGCATTATCCTGAAAATCCAATCACACTAGGCGACCATATCAGAAGGCAACGAATTGACCGCAAATTGCTTCAGGAAGATGTTGCCAAAGCAATTGGGGTTTCAACGGACTGCATTACTAATTGGGAAAACAATAGAAACACTCCTCAAATACAGTTCTTGCCTAAAATCATTGAATTTTTGGGATACAATCCGAATCATGGAGATACATCTACGTTTGGAGAGAAAGTTAAAAGGTACAGAGAGTGCAATGGTCTTAGCCATAAAAAGCTTGGTAAATTACTTGGGGTGGATGGTTCAACTATTGGGAGTTGGGAAAACGGGGAAAGCAAACCTAGACCTAAAATAAAGACGATATTAGAAAGGTTTCTACAAAATGGAAAGGCTATTTAATCCAATCTTTTAGTGACAATAAATGCAGGGGGGATATGAAAAGTCAATTGTACTCATCCAATGCATTACACTTTTAAAGCATCTTCAATGCTTGAAAAAAGATTTTCGCCACCAATTATGTGAAGAATATCGTGATATTCCAATTGATTGAAAATTGTAACATCAATATCGGAAAAGACAGTGCGGACTTCCATTTCAGAAAGTCGTTTTACTACCTTACTCATTATTACCGCCGATGCTTTGTCAATTTGTATTTGCCGATAGAACCGTATTATCAGAATGGTGGGAGGCAATGAAATAAATCGCAACGCTTCAGCATATTTATTCAATTTTTCAAAAGAGGCATAATCTTTTAATTCAAATATTTCGGTGTTTTGTGGCACGGATAATTGCTTACCGTTATAAATAACTTTTTTGTTTTTGCCATGGTCGGGATTCAATTGAAGAATAATTCTGCGAATTATCAAAACGGCAGCACAAATAACAGTAACAAATATTGCCAGTTCAAGATCAATAAGGGCTAATAAGACAAATATTATTACTACGAACAGAATATCTTTAGCTATCCCCTTCTCTTTTTCATTGAGTTGTGAATAAAATTTCAATTTCTTTTTTTTATAAGTTCCAACACACCATTGATAAAAGTGAGTGGATGAATTGGGTTACCTGGAACAAATAAGTCGATTTTGTATTTATCTAAAAAGCGTCTGTTCAAAGCAGGGCTTTCAACAAATATTCCCCCACTAATGGCATCGGTTCCTGCGAGAATAATAATCTTTGGATCAGGTATAGCATCGTAACAAATCTGCAATGGTTCGGCCATATTTTCTGTAATAGGTCCTGTGATTACAATTCCATCAGCATGACGTGGAGAGGCAACAAATTCAATCCCGAAGCGTCCCATATCAAAATTTACATTACCGCAAGCATTTAATTCCAATTCGCAACTGTTATCTCCACCCGCTGATACCTGTCTCAACTTTAACGATCCGCTGAAATATTTTACGATTTCTTTTCTTATTAAATCAGGATTCAGGCTGATGTTTTTTTGTTCCCCTTCTTTGACAATCAAACCAGCGCGATGATTTGTGGTTATTTTGTAATCTTTTGTAAATTTTATTTTACAGGGAAATGCAAAGGCGCACTCACCGCAAAAAATGCATTTACCTATATCAATGCTTACTGGATTTGAATCAATAGCTCCTGTCGGGCAAAGTTCAACAAGTGTATTTGTATCCACCTTCTCATTGGTGATTTCCGGTCTTCCTCTGAAAATTCCGGGCACTTCGGCTTTAGTTACATCGGGAATGTATTGTTTGCCTTGATGAAAAAGTATTTTAATATTTCCAATCATATTCTTTTCAATTACAAATCATGACCGCAATAACTCAGGTCAAAACTTTTGTTGCATATCGGGAAATCAGAAATTTCATTGTTCCTGACTGCCAATGCGACTGCCAGCCAATTGTGCATGGATGGGTCTTTTATCTTGTAATGTATCAATTCCCCTTTTTCATCTGTAATTGCACAATGGCAAATTTCTCCTCGCCACCCTTCGGTCAAAGAAAGTGCGAATGAATTGGGTTGTGGTGAATTTAATGGTTTTCGATTTTTATTTTCTTCCGGTATATTTTGAATCATTTTCCTGATGTACCCGATGGATTGCCTGATTTCTTCATTCCGGATTTGGGTTCGGGAATACACATCACCATGATGTTTTACTATTGGTTGGTGATTTAATTGCGTATACAAATTGTGAGGATGTGTTACCCGCATATCTCTTTTTATTCCTGACGCTTTTGCCGTCATACCTACTGCACCAATGGATGCTGCCTGTTCACGGGTAACAACACCTGTTTTTTCTAACCTGGCAAGGGCGCTTGGCAATGCTTTTAACTCATCCCACATTTCGTAAAAATCAGGTTCGTAGGCATCTAATACTTTTTCAAGTTGTTGGGCAAGTTCTTTTGAAAAGCAGAAATGATTGTTGCCTGCACGGATAAGTCCCTTGGCTAAACGGTTGCCGCACCATACCTGAAAGAAGTTGATTAACGGTGTTCTCAATCTTCCGAAAACTGAACTGCCAAGCTGGTAAGCAATGTCAGTACAGATGGCACTTAAATCGCCTGTATGAATTGCAATACGCTCTAATTCTAAAGCGAGTGTTCGTGAAAATTGTAAATCTTCATCTGCTTCGTAATTGCATAAACTTTCCCAAAGATTTACAAAAGCAGTAGTATGGCCTGCGACCGTATCACCTGCAATGGATTCTGCAAGAATAGTTCTTTGCAAAAGTTTTTTCTTATTCAGAAAAAGCTGTTCAATGCCACGATGCTGATAGCCAAGCTGAATTTCAAGATGAAGAATTTGTTCACCGTTGCAGATAAAACGGAAATGCCCTGGTTCAATTACACCTGCGTGAATGGGACCTACACCCACTTCATGCAGTTCTTCACTTTTCACCTGATAGAAAGGATAGTTTTCGATACGTGAATTTTTATCTGCGCCATTAAAAGGAAATCTTACAGGTTTTAACCAGGGATGATCAGCATAATTGATTCCAAAATTTTCATGCAGTTCTCTCTCGAAAATGTGGAATGATAAATGATGAGCAGTGAAAGAAGGATAAGATGAAGTATCCAAAGTTATTTCAGAAGATGAAATGAGAATCGTGCTGTCTGTATCATTCGCCACACAACAAATAAGTTTCAAGTTATCCTGCACCCTGTATCCGAAATAACTTGTACAGTGATTTACTTCATTGAGAAGAAGCGAAGTATTCAGTGAAAGAAAATCCTCATACTTCAAAACGGGAATACTTTGAAGCGGAATGGTATGATTGTTTTTTATAGCGATATAATCGGTCATGCTACTTTGGTAAATTAGAGATGGCACTATTCATCAGGTTAACAAGTTCTGCCGGTGGATTTAATCCAAGGTAAATGACCATTCCCAATAGAATAAACTGGCTGATCGATTCGACCGGGCTTATTTTTTCGATATTCTCCTCATTAAAGTTAACGGGCTTAATAAACAACATTTTAAAAATATTTTTCCCAAATGACCAAATAATCATCGTGAGTAATAACAGGATAACGATGAGCAGCCAAATGTTCCCAGATTCAAACAAAGCACGGAAAATGAGAAATTCACTTACAAACATACCTGATGGCGGCATAGCGGTAACAACGAAAAATGCAAACAAAAGAACAAGGGCTCCCCAGATGTTGTGTTTGAAATAATCGCCAACATCATAAATGCTTTTGCTTTTGTAAATGCGATATACTTGCCCGATTTGGAAAAATAATGTGGGCTTGGCAAAAGAATGTAAAACAAGGTGAAGAATGGCAGCATAACGACCAATGCCTCCTGCGGCTAATCCAATCACTATCAGACCCATGTGCTCTACACTTGAATATGCTAACATTCGTTTAAAGTTTTTCACGCGAATCATATAGACCGTAGCAACAAAGACAGAAAGCAATCCTGTGATGAGGAGGATTTTATTTGCCCATGGGAAAATGGACGTTGGACTGATGATTTGATAAAAACGAAAGATGCCGATAAATCCGACATTCATCAAGACACTGCCGAATAAAGCACCGGCAGGAGAGGGTGCTTTATCTTTTGCATCAATACCAGCAGTGTACATAGGGACTAATCCTGCTTTAGAAGTAAAGCCCGTGAAGATGAACAGGAATGCTAACTTGAGCCAAAAGACATTCATCCCCTTTGCTTTGTCAAACAATTCTTTGTAGAACAAATCTGTTCCGCCTGACTGCTGGACAGCAATGGAAAGAAACAAGATGCCAATGAACACCAACGTAATGCTGATGGAGCAAACGAAAATATATTTCCATGTACCTTCCAGCGTGCGGGTATTACGCCTGTGATAGATTAATGCAGAGGCGCTCAACGTGGTGAGTTCCACAAAAATCCATGTGATGGCAATATGATTGGACAGGTAGGCGGCACTGCATGAAGTAAGTAATACCACCATTGCGGCAAAATAAATTGCAAGCTGACGAGGAGGCATTTTCGGGTTCTTATTGAAATAAATATAGCTGTGATAAAACACAGGGACACATAAGACACTTAAAATTCCAAGAAAAATAATTGCTAAAGAATCGGGTGTGAAATAAACAAGCTCCGTAGTGTTTAAGTGATTGTATTCATAAATCGTGAATACCCATTGCAAAGCAGTGAAAATGACTATGAGCAAATAATTTAACAGTTTATTCCTGTTAAAGAACAAAAGAATGCTTATTAAAAATGAGCCAAGGAGATAATATCCAATCATGCCTGTATAAAATAGCGCCATATCAATCTCTAAGATTTCTTAATTGTTCAACATCCTGTTCTTGCATCACATCACCAATCTTGTTTGCGAAAATTCCAAGCAGAAAAACGCTGGCAAAAATGTCGAGCAGGATTCCTATGTTCACCAGCATCGGCATTTCATTTCCTACCGCTAACGATAAAACAAACACCCCGTTTTCAATGACCAGAAAGCCCATGACATGGGTAATGATTTTTTTACGAGTGACGATAATGTACAGTCCGGTGAATAATGCTGACAAAGCGACAACAAAAAATATTTTTCTAAGGTGCGGGTCTTGGATGGTATTAGAAAGAAGGAACGACCCAAGTATAATAACTGTAATGAGAACGATGGAAACAAAGTCCGGAAGGAAGGGTTCGGCATCACGGGTAATATTATTTTTCTGAACAACATAATTAAGGAAGTATGGAATAGCAATTGTTTTGAAAATAATTGTCTCCAATAAAACAAAAACAAGGATTACCCAATTGATTTCAATCAGTTCAATAAATGCCACACCAAAAAGCAAGATTCCCTGAAAGGCAAGCGTACTGATGTAGCTGCTTAAACGGTTTGCCACACCAAGATAAATGAGACTGATGGCGAAGGTGATGAGAAGTATATTTGTCATTTCAATTTTATTTTTTGTCAGGCAATTTTTCCAAGAATTAACAACACGCCAAGGAAGATTAACAATGATATTGATGTAAGCATAAAAATATATTGGGGATTATGGTTCATTCTGAATCTCGCCATAAAAGATTCTATAGCGCCAACTGCCATAGCAAATAAAATTTGCGTACTAATAAAAATCGGGATGGAATAATACCATTCGTAGCCCGGTGTGAGAAAGAAGTTAGCTATCAATGCACCGTACATGGCAAATTTCAGGTTGGAAGCATAAAGGATAAGCCCCAGGTCGAAACCACTGTTATCAAGTATCATCACCTCATGAATCATCGTTAATTCAAGATGTGTTTTGGGGTCATCCACAGGCATACGGCTGTTTTCAATAAGGGCAATAATTGCAAGCACTATTGCGGCAAGTGTGCCGACTGCATAAGATATATAAGAGCCAAAATGGAGAGAACTGAATATTTCATAAAAGGAAGTGTGTCCGGTTAGTAATGCGAACGAACCCATGAGAATGAAAAATGCAGGTTCAGCCAGGAGAGAGTAAAGTGATTCGCGGCTTGCTCCCATGCCTTCAAAGCTGCTGCCCGTATCCAAAGCGGAAATAATCATAAAGAATTTTCCAAGTGCAAGCACATAGGCAAAAAATATAAAATCTCCTTTGAAAGAAATAATGCCCGGCTGGTTTCCGAAAGGGATCAGAAAAATAGCCATGAGCACGGAAGCAAAATATATGCTTGGGGCAATTTGAAAGATGAAACTGCTGGTTTTACTATAGACAGCGCCTTTCCTGAACAAACGCCAAACATCTTTCAACGGCTGAAAAATACCCGGTCCTTTTCTGCCTGAGAAAATACTTTTTGTCCTGATAACAATGCCTGTAAAAAACAGACTGGCAGTAACGATTAAAATTAAACTTAAAATATTCATTTTTAAATATGCCTGAATAAATCAATTATATAAGTGATAGTATTTACTATAAACGGAATGGATAGAATAATAAAAATGAAAACCACCCCGTAAAGAATATAAAATTGCGGATTCCCATTTTGCAAGAATTTGAATCGCCCGATAAAACCTTTTAAATATCTAAGCGGAATATCAATCAATACTAATTCCAGGTTATCGTAAGGATGTGATGTTGAATGAATGGGGTTTGGAAAAACACCTTTTATTTCGCCTTCTTTTTTATTCATCATCAATAACGGACGTACCAATTTGCGAAAAGGACGAACAAAGGAATTAGCGGTGTATTGAAGTTTAGCAGAAGGCGCTGTATAACCGCACCCCCAGGTGGGCGAAACTGCTATCATGGAAGGTTTGGCTACCGTTTTCTTTATCCAAATAATGACGACACATAAAAGAATAAACGCGACAGCAGCAATACTTATTAATTGAAGTGTCTTTATAAATTCCATTGGTTGCATTTGAAAAACATTCTGTCCTGTAAAAAGCGTAGTTGGTTTTGAAACAACAGTAATAAAAATTTGCGGAACAATGCCGATTAAAATAATAAGAGCCGCAATCATATATTTAGGAAGAAGTTTTGAAAACTCAGCTTCCTGAAGTGTTGCTGGTAGAGGATGCCTTTCCGTTCCAAGAAAAATAACTCCAAATGCTTTCGTAAAACAAAGCATCGCCATGCCTCCGATAATGACTAAACCGAAAATAGAAGCAACAAAAAAAGCCGTGGGAGTGAGCTGACCAGCCAGTATGCCCTTGAATAAACCTGAATAGATGAGAAATTCGGAAATGAAACCGTTTAAAGGAGGGAGTCCACATATTGCGAGAGCAGCGAGCAGAAACAATGAAGCTGTTTGCGGCATTTTTTTGATTAAGCCGCCCAGCCGTTCAATATCCATTGTATGTGTTGCCTGGTAAACGGTTCCTGCTCCATAAAACAAAAGGGATTTAAAAAGCGAATGGTTAAGTGTATGAAGCATCGCTCCTGCAAAACCTGCAAAGGCAAGATACGGGTTGTTTAGCCCCAGTCCGATGCATCCAAGCCCAATACCAATACCGATAATCCCTATGTTTTCAATGCTGTGATAAGCCAATAATTTTTTGATGTTGTGTTGTATTATTGCAAGCATCACTCCATAAACGCCCGTAATAACAGAGATGACAAGAATAAAATACCCCATAGCAAGATAATCACCTTTTACCAGCAATAACATGCGGAGGATGCCGTAAATACCAAGCTTAATAATGACTCCAGACATCATTCCAGAAACATGGGAAGGCGCAGCAGGATGTGCATACGGAAGCCATGTGTGGAATGGAACAAATCCTGCCTTAATTGCAAAGCCAATGAAAAAACACAGGAAGAGAATAAAGCTGACAGCAGGACTTACCGATGAAGTGTATTTCGTTATGGCATTAAAATCGAATGAACCGGTAAAAGAATTTACCCATATAAATCCGAAGGTCATAAACATAATGCTGATATGCGATTGAACAAGGTAATTGATGCCTGCTTTCAGCGTTTCCATTTTGCCGTATTCAAAAATTATCAGCAAGAAGGAAGTGATAGCCATCATTTCCCAAACACACAGGAAGGCAAAGGAATTTTGCATACAATAAATGCCAATCATTGCAACATGATTGATGATATAACTGACAAAATGAAGCGTAAGGTTGGAGGAGCTTGTCCAGCTCTGGTGGGATTGATTTTCGTAATGCTTCATGTATCCCCTGCCGTATAATATGCCTGTGAGTACGGTAAAATTCATCAGCAAAATAAACCAACCTGAAAGTGCATCTACCCGAATAGGAATTTGCCCGAATAGATGGCCTCCGTAAAAAAAATGTTCAAATGATTCACCGCGTAATGCGGGAATGGCAATGCACGAGCTAAGTACCCCATTAATCAATACAGCAACAAGCGCCACATTCCCTTTCCACTCATCCCTTACAAGGGCAAGCAGGAACGCAGAAAAGATGGTTATGGCTACGATTCCGATGATTAAATCCATTATCTATAACACGTTAAAGAAAGTAGCGGCAATCAAAATAATAATAAAAAAGAATCCATAAAGTATATACATTTGAAGTTTGCCATTGTGAATAAACATAAAATAATTCATGAAAGCAAAAATGCGATTGTTCAAACGGTCAATAAAATTCTTTTCAAAAAACTCTTCATAATGGGACATGAAAGTTCTTGAAAGAGGGAATATTTTATTGTTTCCTATTTCATGGTACTTCTTTTTCTCTGCGACAATAAAGCTGAACAATTTCGCAAAACTCTTTGAAAAGGATTTTGCGGTGTACTGCATTTTCGCATTAGGAACCGGATAACCACATCCCCACGTTGCCTGATAAACCAATGATCTTGATGCTGAAAGTTTTGTTCGAATGAAATAAATAAGCGCTGTGAGCAATATCAGCAGTAATGAAACTCTTCCTATTATGACCATGACAGGACTTATAGCTAGCATACTTACAGAAGAAGAAGTTCCGCCCAGGCTAATTGCAATAGTAAGCGCCGGAGTAAAAACCAGGTTTGGAAAAATACCAATAACGAGTATCACAAATAAAATAAGAAACAAAGGCATTCGCATCACAATTGAAACTTCGCCTGGGTGATGATGAAGTTCTGTTCGTGGTGACCCGAGAAAAATTGTCCCGAATGTTTTGGTAAACGTGAGCATGGAAATACCACCTACAATGGCTAGCCCTGCAATGCATAACATCATCATGGAACTGAACTGGACATTATCTGATTTAATTCCTTCCATCAAACCGGAGTAAATAAGAAATTCAGAAATGAATCCATTGAAAGGCGGAAGTCCCCCGATAGCAAGCGCTCCGCACAAAAAGAAAAAGGCAGTAACAGGCATTTTTTTTATAAGCCCGCCTAAATGTTCCATGTTGCGCGTATGTGTTTGTTGATAGATGTTTCCTGCCGTAAAAAACAGAAGCGACTTATAGAGCGAGTGATTAAGCGTATGCAGTAATGCTCCTGTGAAACCAATGAGCATGAGGTATTGGTTATTCATTCCCTTCCCAATCATTCCGATTCCTATACCCATACCAATGATGCCGATGTTTTCAATGGTGCAGAAAGCAAGCATTCGTTTGAAGTCACGGTAAACGGCTGCATTGAGTATGCCATAAAAGGCAGTGATGACAGATAAAACTAAGATGGATTCGCCAATCAAAATTAAATCCGTGTTAAGAAAAAACACCACACGCAAAATGCCATAGATTCCCATCTTCACAATCACGCCTGACATGACGCCAGAAACATGCGATGGAGCAGCAGGATGTGCATGAGGCAGCCAGGTATGCAAAGGAATAAAACCGGCTTTGATTCCAAAGCCAATGAAGAAAAGTAAAAAGAGCCATGCGGGTGAATGATGAGTAAAGAAAGAAGCGATACCAGTAAAGTCAAAGGAGCTTTCTGAAAAATAAACCCATATAAACGCAATGCTCAATAACGCAACACCAATGTGCATTTGAACAAGGTAGTTCATGCCTGCCTTCAATGTGTCAGGACGATAATGTTCAAAAATAACGAGGAGAAGAGAAGATATGGACATTATTTCCCAGGCAATCAAAAATGCTAAACTGTTTTGCAGTACACAGACTGAAAGCATGGAAATATGGAGGATGACAAATAAAATCCAATGAAGGGAAGTGTTTCCTTTTTGGTCTTCGTAGGGTTTCATATAACCGATGCCGTATAAAGCGCCGTTAATGCAAGTGAAGTTGATGATTAAAATAAACCATGCTGAAAGTGCATCCATGCGAACAAGGATATTTCCAAAAACATTTCCACCGTAAAAAATTATTTCAACCGAACTGCCTGTCAAGGCGTTTAAGGCAGGAAATGAAGTTGCAAAAGCATTCAATAAAACAAAGAAAAACGCTGCAGATGATTTAATTTTAGAGGGTAAAAAAGGAATTATAAGGCAAGATACACCGGCTGTAATCAAGGTACACCAGACAGTTGCACTAAAGCTCATAATTTCTAATTATTTCTGACAAAGTTATTCAAATAGCTCATGCCTGAACGGTTAAAAAAATTTGTAAATACTATCAAGCAGTCTTTGTTCCGCGTATTCATTTACAGAGGCGGGTTTTGCGAAAAGATCCGCATTGTTATTTATCATCAGCTTCATATTGTTGTATGCTGGCCTATTTTGCAAACTTTTATATCAAGGTTTTTAGGTTTCCCAAATAAGTATTTTCTGGCCTGTGCTTTTATGGTTCCTTCATTATTATCGGGAATGGTTTTTCTGTTTTAGAGCGAAGTTGAGACTATTGGAGTTTGTAATTTAAGGTTGTTTTGTTTGCTATTTTTATCGTATCGCACAAGGAAGTAAAGAAAAATAACTCGCGAGTATCTGAACATGACAGGTGCAATTGATATGGAAGCAATGGTTAATGTAATCATCAGGGGCATAATATGGTTGAATATGTCACGAGTGATGGAATAGAAAACGGTTGAAACTAATAAATTGAAGGTTACCATCAAGGGGTAGCTGACGATGGCGCCGCCGAAGTAAAAACCGGGTTCTGGACAATAGTTTAAATTGCAAACAGGGCAAAAAGCATACATCTCGCCAACGTGCTTTAGATGATAGGGATTTGTGTCTTTAAAGGCATTTCCTTTTCTGCACCGTGGACATTTCATTTTGAGCAATGCGGCGATGAGTGATATGGATATTGGGGAATTCATTTTTTAATTCTGATTTAATTCCTGATTGAAAAAGGTGATGGAAGAAGCTTTGGATTGGTGCGCGACTAATGGTTTTGGGATGTCCCATTTGGAATTCCATTCGCATTCAAGCATGTTGCATGGGTATTTATAAAGGAGGTTTTCTTTTCCTTCAATATATCCGCCTACTATGTTGTTCTTAATTTTTGTGACTGTAAATTTTGCGCCTGTTACTAATTTATAGGATTGGTTAATTTTAATTTGATCGGTTTTCATGACTGTAATTTACGTTTCATTAATGGATGGCTGTTAAATTTACTTTTTTGATTCCTTTTAAATGTAATTTATTGTGACGGTCGTGTTTAAGCCAAATGATTCAGTAATACTTATTCGTCCTTTTCATTAAAACATATGTTTAATTTAAAGCAGGGTTTCGTATTTGCCCTAAAGATGCGCTGGTACTCATTGCCAGCCCGGCTTAGTCAGTGGCTTTGCACTGCCTAATTTTTGCAACATTTGATTTATGATATCAGAATGCACAGGGTTTTTAAGTTCTTCATCCTTGAGTATTTTTTCAAAAAAATATTGGTACACCTCATCCTGCATTATATTATCAGCATTGACATGAATAAAGCCGAATGTTTTCAGCCTTGCCACTCCTAATTCTAACAACGTTGTTTCTATATAATGTTTATTGGCTGTTTTCATTTCACGATGTTTTTACCCACATTTTGAGCAAGCCATTAAAGCTTGTTGATAGTAGTTTATATGTAGGAGGTATCTGGCTTAAAGTTGCCCAATAAGTTGCTAACCTTGTCCCAACAGGCATTTCATCAAGCTGTTCATGAACGTATTGAAAATACAGGGTGTATAGGTCAAGACCTAATGCAACTGAATTATCAATGGCTGCTGAGCTATCAATATTTTCGTGAAAAGAATTGAAAAAGTAAAATGCATTGTATTTTCTAAAATTAATTTTTGTAATGTTGGAGTGAATAAATTTAACATTGTGCAAATGGTGGCAATCAGTAATGTGGTTGCAAAGACGGCATAGATATTCCCTGTATTCAACTCCTGTAAAATGACCCTTTGTATAAGCGGCGCCAATTAAACAAAACTTACCTGCACCTGAACCAATGTCAAGGACATTTGCCCCCGGCGAATCAGTAAGAAATTCGGCGGCCTGTTTTGCAATAGCTATAGGGGTCCAGTGCCTGGTTGCTAAATTTCGTAATCCTTCAGGATAGATTAAGTTGAACTCCTCGTCCTTAACATCCATATTCAATTTCATGCACTCAAAAATCATTTGGCTGGATTTACTTTATTTGACTGCAAAGTTATTCCGATATAAGGAAAAAATCGTTGAGTTATATTCTTGTGAATGTTGATTTTAGTCAATGATTACCGATACACTAAGTCAATTTTTGATACTTTTGAACCAAAATTTAGCTCCAGCAACAAAAAATGCCAACTTCCTTTCCGTCAGAAAAGTTTCAATTCAAAAGCAGTCATTTTTTTGCGGGGTTAACCAAAGAAGAACAGGCAATTCTTATGGCTCATTCCGTAACGCACGTTTACAAAAAAGGTGAAATCATTTTTCGTGAGGGCAGCATTCCAACAGGCATTTATTTTCTTAAAGAAGGTAAAGTAAAAAAGTATAAAACGACGAATGAAGGAGGCGAGCAGATTTTTTATATATGCAACAAAGGTGAGCTAATGGGCTATCATGCTATGTTTAGCGAAGAACATTATCCCGATTCAGCAGCAACATTGGAGAAATCAGAAATTACTTTTTTCCCAAAAGAAGATTTTCTTGTAGTGCTTAATTCTTCTTCTGAATTATCAAAGTGGCTGCTTAAATTGCTAAGTCATGAATTTAGCGTGTTCATTAACAACATTACCAGTTTGGCAAAAAAATCGGTACGCGAACGGCTGGCTTTGGGGCTTTTGATATTGAATGAAAAATATAAAGTGAATGGCAATGAGAATGCCCCGTCGGAAATTAATCTTTCAAGGGGAGATTTGGCAAGTATGATTGGTACAGCCAAGGAAACATTAGTGCGTCTCCTGCATGATTTCAAGGATGAAGAATTGATTGAAACCAATGGTCGTATGATAAAGATACTTGATAAAAAAGGGTTGGTTAAAGTGGCGAATTTTTATTGAAATTTTAAAGAGGTTATTCTCGATAATGCTTGTAAAGAAATAATCATCTGCTCTGACAACAATTCGGCTAATAAAGGAAGGTACGTTAAAGAAGAAGGAAGCCTGAAGTCAGCTAATCCACTTAAGACGCGACTGGTAATGTCACAACATCAAACTGCAAACTAATTTATCCTGCCCATCCTTCCCTGTCGAGGGAACGGTATTGAATGGCTTCGGCGAGGTGGTTGGTTTTGATGTCGGCGCTGCTGTCAAGATCGGCAATGGTTCTGGATACTTTGAGGATACGATCGTAAGCACGGGCAGAAAGACCAAGACGCTCCATAGCAGTTTTTAAAAGTTGCTTTCCTTCTTCCGAAAGCTTGCAAATGGATTGCAATT
>PLYJ01000126.1 GCA_003151745.1 Bacteroidota bacterium | reverse complement strand
TAAGGTTGTGCCAGAACCGTTAAGATGATGTGTAACTTTAAAGAGGTTATGCAAAGCACTGGTGTGGCTTTACATGATTTTTGCCTGAAAACGGAACACGGATGATGCGGCTGCGACTTAGAAACTGTTTAAAATTCATTTGAAAAAATGTTTATGGGCTGTCTCAGCAAAAATAACTTGACCTTTGTTTAATGAACTTTAACCCTGACCTGTAAATTATTTGAATAAAATTTAAACAGTTTCTTAATAAAAAAATAAATATAATTTAACTTTTATTACAAAATATTTGTATTACTTTGCCCCCCGTGTCAACTCAGGCACACTAAACACTAATCATTTAAAACCATAAAACTCATGAAATCAATTTTGTTAACATCATTCTTATTCGTTCAAGTGCTATTGGGTTATTCACAGCAACAGCCCAATAAAAATGCTAAAGATGTTGCTATCGTAGATGAAACTAATTCTACAGCAGATGCAGCAGCAGCCACTCCTTCGTTTCCCGGAGGAAATCACGCATTTCTTAAATTTATCAGTAAAAATGTAAAATATCCTGCAACGGCTCGTGAAGCTAAATCACAAGGGCAAGTAACAGTTCGTTTCCAGGTAGATGCTGATGGCAGCGTGAAAAACGCAATGGTACCCCAAGGAAAAGGAATAGGCAACGGATGCGATGAAGAAGCAATCAGAGTAGTTATGTTATCGCCAAAATGGAAACCCGGAACAAAAAATGGTACTGCTGTTCCTGTTTGGTATGAAATACCTATTTCATTTGCATTGACTACGGTAAAATAATTTTAAACTTATCATTACCTCACAATTATTGTGTCTAAAAGCGCCTTGCAGCAATGCGGGACGTTTTTGTTTTATTCACTACTTTCGTTCGCACTTGAAAAAACATATTCCCAATTTCATCACCTGTCTTAACCTGCTTTGCGGATGTGTTGCATTGGTGGAAATATTCAGAGGGCATTTAGCTCTTGCTGCTTACTTAATCTTCATTGCCGCTATTTTGGATTTGCTGGATGGCTTGTCAGCACGCTGGTTAAATGCCTATTCAGAACTTGGCAAGCAAATGGACTCGCTGGCTGATGTGATAAGCTTTGGATTAGTACCGGGAGCCGTCATGTTCTGGATGTTACAGCAAAGCCATCTTGAAACAGTTATTGCAGATTATAATATCAGGATGTTTGTTCAATTTCTTCCTTTCATCATCACTATATTTTCTGCTTTGCGTCTTGGAAAGTTTAATATTGATACCCGACAGACTACTTCGTTTATCGGATTGCCAACGCCTGCCAATACACTGTTTATTGTTTCGCTACCGCTTATCGTAAACGAAAATAATTCAAGCTGGAATGCCGTTTTATTAAATCCATATTTTATTGTAGGAAGCTGCATCCTGCTGTCTTACCTGCTGGTGGCTAAATTGCCGATGTTCTCATTGAAGATGAAAAACCTTTCATCATTTGGCGTTAACAGGATTCAATATATTTTTCTTGCTCTGTCAGTTGTTTTATTTGCTATCTTTTTTATCAAGGCAATTCCGTTGATAATAATCTTATACATATTTTTGTCGCTCCTGAATTATTTGTTCAAAAAACAAGCCGCAGATTCGCAGATTAATATAAGATGAATCTAAAGTAATCTGCGAATCTGCGGCTCATAAAGAAGTCTAATCATAAACTTAATATACAATGAAATTTGTTGCAGAAATAGATGTCATGCCTTTGAAAGCCCTCCTCGACCCGCAGGGCAAAGCAGTGGGACATGGTTTAAAAAACATGGGGCTAAACGAAATTGAAAATGTCCGCATCGGCAAGCACATCACACTTGAAGTGGAAGCTGCCAGTAAAGATGCCGCTCATGAAAAAGTGGAAATTGCATGCAAGAAGCTTCTTGTTAACCCTATTATGGAAGGGTATCACTTTACATTGAATGAGAATTAAACTGATTGTTTAAAGTTTAAAGTTCAAGGTTTAAGGTTGTGCAATGTCCCTAACTTTAGACATTAAACTTTAAACCTTAAACTCGCTGCCTACCTATGCAGATCAAAATTCTGTCCCAGATAAACCCTCCTCACCTGTTCATCAGCAGCAAGCTCTTCAGCCGTGCCCGCCTTTAGGATTGTTCCTTCAAAAAGCAGGTAAGCACGATCAGTAATCGAAAGTGTTTCATGAACGTTGTGATCGGTAATCAACACGCCGATATTCCTCTCCTTCAGCTTGGAAACAATTTCCTGTATATCTTCCACAGCAATAGGATCAACTCCTGCAAAGGGTTCGTCAAGCAAAATAAATTTAGGATCAACAGCTAACGCACGGGCTATTTCTGTTCTTCTTCTTTCTCCTCCTGACAACAGGTCGCCTTGGTTCTGCCTTACCTTTTGCAAGCCGAATTCGCCAATCAGTGATTCAAGCTTGTCCTCTCTTTCTTTTTTCTTAAGATCTGTCATTTCGAGAACTGCAAGAATATTATCCTCTACAGATAACTTGCGGAATACGGATGCTTCCTGCGCAAGGTAACCGATGCCGAGCTTAGCACGTCTATACATGGGCAGCGCCGTGATGTCAGTATCATCAAGAAAAATTCTTCCTTCATTTGGCCTGATCAATCCAACAATCATATAAAAAGAAGTTGTTTTTCCGGCGCCGTTGGGACCAAGCAATCCCACAATCTCACCCTGCTCCACACGAATGGAAACATGGTCAACTACCATTCTCTTTTTATATCGCTTCACTAAGTTTTCTGACCGTAGAATCATTTTGCTTTAAATTAGATTTGAGATTTCAAACGTAAGATTTCTCATATCTCAAATCTCACGTCTCAAATCTATACTTTTTTAGAACGCAAGCGATATGCTCGCCCGCAAGCCAAACTTAGGCGTATTCGGATTATCACGATAGCTTAAGCGCCATACCCCGTCAATCCTCAATATCTTAAAAATGTTTTCTATACCTGCTCCTACTTCTGTATAAGGTTTTGATAACGTATAAAAAGCATTCGGGTTAGAAAGGATCTGACGGTTGTTATCATCCAGATGACCGATTAATGCATTGCCGGTAACGACCTCACGCCACTTTAATTTTCGAAGCAACGGAATGCGGTCAAGAAAAATACCTCCGAAATGATGTTGCATTTGTACGCTTGCAAACTGGTCGCTGACAAACTCATAGTAGTTCATTAAATTAAATGCCGTTTCATCATAGGTATAGGATTGATTGCCGGGATGCACCGTCAGCAGCGGATAAGGAAGTGTCCCCCATATCTTTCCTGCTTCAATGCGGTAAGAAAGAATTCCGAAGTTGCCGAGATAAACATTGTCGTCCACTTTAATATTTAATTTATGGTAGCTGAAATTGCTTCCTGATAATCCTTTCAATCCGCGTGAATATTGTATGCGGGTAATGGGATAATCGCTGCCCAGGCTGATGCGGTTTACCTTTCCGGTTACGAACCTTTCTTTATATGCAAAACGCATATATAAGGACACTTCCGAAGTATTCAGTGCATTGCTCGAATCCGTTTTGGCATCATTTACATAATAAGTGAAATCCAATACGCCTAACGGTGAATAGGTAGTGTGGGTATAATTGATGCGCGTGCTAAAACCATTGAACCATTCCCGTTCTATATAAATTTTTTCCTGCTCAATGCCATTGAGCTTATTAGAAGGAATCCTCCTGATTACCGTTGTAAAAAAATTATCATCAGACAGGGCATTTGTACTTTTACCTAATTGTTCGTCATCCTTTGTGTATTGTATGCCTATGAATTGCCATGGCTTTTTAGAAATAAAATATTTTATCCCTCCCCCGTATTTCCATTGCAGGTCGGACAATCCGTAAGCGGCATAACCATCAAGTATCAGCCTTGTGCTAAACTTATTGCTGGTTCTTCCGCCCAGTCTGAAGCGGCTTCCCTCAATGCTGTTGTAACTGTAAAGCGAATAGATGGGGCCTATTTCAATATAGCCCGACTTCTGATATCCTGTTGCTGCCAGTGTAATTAGGTCGGCATATCTTTTATAAGCAGGGATAGTTTTTATAGTATCAACCATGTGATATATCTTTTCCTCCGTTTTGGAAAGCTTTTCTACCCTCGCAGAATCCCAGTAGGTCGTATTCTTCTCTCTCGAATCATCATTCACTTCCACCTCGGTACCGCCGCCATAAAACCTTGATGGCATAGGTTTATTGATTACATAATTACTATAATAAGTCGTCTTCCGTCCTATAAAGCCCATTGGTTCCTTTTGTATTGTTTCATCGGCGGCAATGTTAAGCACCAGCACTTCCTTCTTAAGCATCCAGAAGGTGTTATCAATGCAATCAAACTCATCCACAAAGGCAAGGTCTTCTATATAATTAATATTGGCATCATCGGCTATGCGCATATTGATTTTCTTAATGGCATAAGTCGAGTCATTTATCCACATCTCACCGGAGAACGTAAGCTCCTGTTTGCGCCTCGGCTTAAACTTAATCCTGTAACACCATTTATTACCGATAAAAGTGCTGTCATACAGATAATATTTATAATAAAGCGAGCCAAAACCGGCAACGGGGCTGACAAATCCCTTACTGAAAAGATATATATAATTATCATATACATTGATGTGAGAATAGAAATCACCAAGATAACTCGTAACGGTTTCGTTTTCCACACCTGAAATTTTATTCGCTTTAATTACTTCTTTTCTCCCGCTCGGATTTTTCCTGTGATAAACATCAGATACTGTTTCAGCTATGAACACAGGCAGGTAAGGCTTTTTATTGGTAGAGGTTGAATCAACGTTATCGAATATGAACCTGAACGGTTTGAATAACTTATTATTCTTAAACTTCTCTGTAATATTATTAATGTCAAACTCCAGTTTATTGTAAGACTCATATTGAAAAGCATCCAGGTTATCGCTATTGTGCTTTGGTTTATTCTCAATCACCTTTTTCATTATTATATCAGCAGGATTCTCACCTGCTACCACAACCACATCAGGCAAATCGAATTTATTCTGCCGCAAGGCGAAATTTATTTCCTGTGTTTTCCCACCTGCTACCCGAATAGCTGCGGGCAGATAACCGATGTAATTTACGGATACAGAATCAACATGACGATCTGTTTGAAGCTTATAAAATCCCTTATCATCGGTTGTTGTTCCGGAAGCGCCGTTGAAAAAAACAGCGGCAAAAGGCACAGGTTCATTCGTTAATGCATCAAAGACTCTCCCGTGTACATTGGTTATTTGCGCCATCATGCCTGATGAAAGGAGAAAAAGAAGGATAGCAATGAAAACAGAGCGATGAGAAATAAACCAACACTTATTTCGTGAGCGTATCGGGATTATGAGTTTCAATATTTTAAGTATTGCTTTGTCTGCTTATCCTTTTCCTTCTCTCAACACCTTAGCCGAAACAAAGATGCTGATTTCATACAGAAAATAAAGAGGTATGGAAACGAATATCATAGTGGTGGCATCAGAAGTGGGTGTGATAACGGCGGCAATTATAAGTATTACAACAACGGCATGCCTTCTATATTTACGCATAAATGAGGGAGTGATAATACCTACTTTGGTTAGAAAATAAATAACGACAGGCAATTCGAAAACAAGTCCCGTTACTAATGTCAGTGTTGTAACAATGGAGATCACACTGTCGAGTGTAATGAAATTTTCTACCAGCACGCTTACCTGGAAGTTGGTAAGAAAATTGATGGACATGGGAGTGATAACAAAATAGCCAAAGGATACTCCTGATAAAAAAAGAAACGAAGTATAAAATACAATTCCCCTGGCATATTTTTTTTCTTTTTCCTGTAAAGCCGGCTTTACGAAACGCCAAAGTTCCCAGATGAGATAAGGAAATGCAATTATTAATGCGCCAACGAAGGCAATCCACATGGCAATATTAAACTGTCCTGCAACTTCGGTATTGATAATTTTGATCGGAATGTGGTTGATACAAAATTCATCACCTCTGTGTAACATGAGACCAATATGACATAACGCCCTGTAAGTAAGAAAGCGCGGAGTGGTTGGAGCAAGTAACACGTAATCAGTCAGCGTGTCAATGTAACAGAACGCTACAATGGCAAGAATGGTAATGACGGCAACAGACCTCACCAAATGCCAGCGAAGCGCTTCAAGATGTTGAAGAAAAGACATCTCGCCGATGTTGTTTGCCTTACTACTGCTAAAAAGACCCATAATGCGGGCAAAGATAAATTAAACGGTAAACTGTAAACTATTCTTGTCGCATGAAATAAAAAATTATTATATCTTCGCACTTCCTTATTAAAAGGGTGTCGAAACTAATACAATGATCTTTTTTGGAAATGATCCGTCTTTTGAGTACGTTTGTAATAACTTCCCGATTTAATTGATGATTTAACTCTACCCGCTTAATTATTAGTGTTTATTGAATTACTGAGTTAATGGGATGGCAATTGCCTTACCAGGCAATTGAAAGAAGGCACATTAAAGTTTCGTAAAATAATTTAGCATCATATTATTTATTTTTTATATATTCGTTCAAACAAATTAATTTAAATCAATCCCGCTCAGGCGGAATCAAAAAATTGGAGCAAAAAGAATCGTATTTAGTTGAGAACTCACTTGCAGATTACCTGCATAAGTATTTTGGATTTAACAAGTTCAAGGGAGAACAGGAAGCCATTATCAATAATGTTTTACAGGGCAAAAACACGTTTGTGATTATGCCTACCGGCGGCGGCAAATCGCTTTGTTACCAGTTGCCGGCGCTCATCATGGATGGATGCTCCATTATTGTATCACCGCTCATCGCCCTCATGAAAAATCAGGTGGACGTGCTTCGCGGGCTGCACGCTTATGACGGCGTTGCACATTTTCTTAACTCATCGCTTAACAAAACAGAAATGGCAGCAGTGAGAAAAGATGTGAAGTCGGGCATCACCAAGATGCTTTACGTAGCGCCTGAATCACTAACCAAAGAAGAGAACGTAGAATTTCTGCGCACTGTTAAGCTGTCCCTCTTCGCTATTGATGAAGCGCATTGCATATCGGAATGGGGTCATGATTTCAGACCGGAATACAGAAGGTTACGTCCCATCATGGAAGCTATCGGCACGACAGTGCCTATTATGGCGCTCACTGCAACTGCTACTCCTAAAGTGCAGCAGGATATACAGAAGAATTTAGAAATGATGGATGCGTCCGTCTTTAAGATGTCATTCAACAGGCCTAATCTTTATTATGAAGTAAGGCCTAAGGTGAATGCCATTAAAGAGATCATTAAATATATAAAAGGAATGCCGGGCAAGGCAGGCATCGTGTATTGCCTCAGCCGTAAAAAGGTGGAAGAAGTAGCGCAAACATTAAGCGTTAATGGTGTTCGCGCTCTTCCTTATCATGCCGGACTCGAAGCTCCCGTGCGCGCAAAAACACAGGATCAGTTCCTGATGGAAGAGTTGGATGTCATTGTTGCCACCATTGCTTTCGGCATGGGAATTGACAAGCCGGATGTGCGTTTTGTAATACATCATGACATTCCTAAATCACTCGAAGGATATTACCAGGAAACTGGCCGCGGAGGACGTGACGGACGCGAAGGTCAGTGCATTACTTTCTACAGTTATAGGGATATTGAGAAACTGGAGAAGTTTATGAAAGGCAAGCCCGTTGCCGAGCAGGAAGTAGGCAAACAGTTACTATATGAAACAGTTGGCTTTGCTGAAACAACAATGTGCCGCAGAAAGGTGCTTCTTAATTATTTCGGTGAGAAATATGAAAAGACCAACTGCGGCAACTGCGACAACTGCCTGCATCCCAAGAAAACATTTGACGGCAAGGACGAGATGTGCACCGTGCTGGAAACAGTGAAAGCGGTTAAAGAGAAGTTTGCAAGCGATCACCTCGTTAATATAATTACCGGCAAAGTTGAAGAGCAGGTTAAGCTGAATAAGCACGATCAGTTAGATGTATTTGGTGAAGGCGATACTCATAATGAAAAGTTCTGGGGAGCTATGATACGCCAGGCAGTCCTTGCAGGGTTGCTGTCGAAAGAAATTGAAACGTACGGCACCCTTAAGCTTACAGATGCAGGAAAGGCTTTCCTCAAGAAGCCAACTACCATCAAGGTGGTGGAGTATAACGACTACAGCAATGTGGAAATGGATGCGGATGATGAAATGGGTCCGGGCGGAGCAGGCGGAAGTACTGCCCTTGACGAGGAACTATTTGCTACACTCAAGGATCTTCGCAAGAAGATGGCAAAACAAAAAAATCTTCAGCCCTGGATTATTTTCCAGGACCCGTCATTGGAAGAAATGTGCATCCAGTATCCAATTACGATGGATGAGATGAAGAACATTACAGGCGTGGGGGCAGGTAAGGCAGCCAAGTTCGGGCAACCTTTTATTGATCTCATCAAGCGGTATGTGGAGGAGAACGAGATTGAGCGCCCTACCGATATGATTGTGAAATCGGTCATCAACAAATCGCAGTTCAAGGTATATATCATACAAAATATAGACCGCAAGGTTGACCTCGAGGATATGGCGCGTGGTAAAGGCATAACCATGGGCGACCTCCTGACTGAAATAGAATCTATTGTCGCTTCCGGCACGCGTGTGGACATTAAGTATTTCACCAACGAAGTGATAGACGAGGAGCGCCAGCAAGAAGTGTATGATTATTTCCGCAAAGCCGAAACTGATAGCGCAGAAGTTGCTCTGAAAAAGTTAGGCGAAGCAGATTATACGCTGGAAGAAATTCGCCTTATGCGCATTAAGTTTATGAGCGAAATGGGGAATTAATTCAGTTGGCAGTATGCAATTGGCAGTTCGCGATGAACAAACTTTAGAGCATACTGCCAATTGAAGACTGACAACTTATTTTTTATGTTTTCGTCCGCGCAGGTCATCAAAAATGCGGTCAAGAAAGATAGCGCTGCTGATGCTCCAATAATATCCTGAATAATCATGAACAATATCGCCTTGCCACAGGGAGGTGCGATAACCCGTCACGAAATTAATACCGAACCACCGGAAAGCACGCCATCCAAAGAAAGCAGGGAACTTTACATTGATGGACAATCCCGCTGCTGCAGGAATAAAATATTTATTATAATGATCGTAAACAAAGCCGGATGCAGGGTTTTGAAAAGTATTCACCGTTCTTCCGTAACCGCCTTCGAAGACTAAGCTGGTTTCAAAATATTCGCGGCGATAGAGAAAAGGCTCAAAGTATGCCGTACCAAAATAAAGCTTCTGATTGTGACTGAGTGGCAGATCCGTATTAATATTCTTCGGAATGGGAGGCCCGCTCACGTTTTCATTCATATAATATTCCCCAACTCCGACTTTGAACTTCTCATTTATCAGCAACCCTTCACGGTATCCCCACACGTTTGCCCAACGATGCTGGAAATAATAGAAACGCTGATCAAAATCAAAAGCAGGTTCTATATTGGATTTTTTTAACGAATCAACCGATTGGGCATTAAGAAAACCGGTGATGAAACATAAAACAACAATGAAGCAGTATTTCGCTTCCTTCAAACTAAGCATAGTGCTTTTTGATGCGTAAACCATGATGAAGGTTTAATAAAACGAAACCTTAAAAAAAAGCTAATGACTAAAAATAAAAAAGACGGCTTTTGGGGCCGTCTTTTCGTTCAAAAAAGGTCTTTATGTATTACTATTTCCCGCCAAATACATACGCAATGCGCAAATCAAGATAGCTTGCGCTCGATGTACTAGTGTAGGAAGTACCACCCACTTCTGTAGTGAATGATTCCGTAAACAATTGATATTTGAAACCGAAGTCCAGATTGTCCAAATGATAGCCTATCAGCGGATCATAGCTAAAAGCCGTGCTGTTTCCGCTAAAGCTAAAGAGCTGCGTTCCAGAGGCATCATCGCCCAGCGCTTTTGAGGTTAATAAATGAACACCTGCTTCTACCCCAACATAGAAGCCCTTTTGTTGACTCATAAAATAATACTTAGCGCCAAGCTGAATCGGAATGACGGAATTGGTATATTTAATTGAACTGACATCCCCTTCTACTGTTTTGGAGCCAAATTCTAAAAACCCTGCAGTAAGCATGATCCCTAAATTATTGCCTACAGGCATTTCATACCTCAACGAACCGCCAAAGCCCACGTTAGAAGTATTGGTAAAATTCCCGGCCGAAAAAGCTCCCTCTACTCCAATGGAGAAGCGGCCATTGGCAGCACTTTGGGCAAACGCAGAAGGAGAACTAATAATTAATAAAGCAGTTATTGCACGTAAAACTTTTGTTTTCATTTTCATAATTTTTAAGGTTTAGTTTAGTTGTAAGAAAGTACTTTAAGAGATTTGACAATAACCATTTAAAAAATTGTGCCACAACTAACCATATCCTTTAAATATTGCAAAAGTTCTTGAATGGACAACTTATATGCTAAAACGGGATAAATTTTGTACATTTGAATCTATATTACAAAGCTGGTTTTAATAAACTTTTTAAAGATTTGCGATAATATTTGTATTCCATTACTTTTACACCGTCATTTAAAACTCACTAAACCTAATCACTAATAAACTTAAAGTCATGAAAAAAATATTACTTATCAGTCTTATTGCATTAGCAATTATTTTCAATCCAAAAGTATCCTCATCACAAGCATTCCAAAATGGTGATAATGTATTAGGAGTTGGCATAGGATTCGGCAGTTCGCTTAGCTACTTCAGCGCTGGTTCAGTATCTCCTGCCATTAGTTTGCAATACGAGCATGGTAACTGGGCAGTTGGCGGACCAGGTGTAATAAGTTTAGGCGGATATTTGGGCTATCAAAAATCTTCCTATGATTATACCTACCCTTATTATTTTAATTCTTACAATACTTATTATAGCTATTCTGAATCACTTACCTATTGGGTTATAGGCATCAGAAGTGCCTATCATTACAATGGTTTAAACACTAAGGATTGGGATCTTTATGGAGGATTAATGCTTTCATACGACATTGCAAGCTTTAGCTATTCTTCAAACAATCAGAATTTCGATAACAATTATCGTGGCAGCTATGGAAGTGGGCTTGGGATTTCTCTTTACTTAGGAGCGCGATATTTTGTTTCAGATAAGTTTGCTCTTTTTGCTGAAGTGGGTTATGGCATTTCTGATTTTAACCTTGGCGTTGCATTGAAGCTTTAAACAGTTAGTAATTTATATAACTGACCTCTTTCATAATTCACTCACCGTTTTTAAAATATAATCAGGAAATAATACCTGAAAACGGGTTGATATTATCTTTTTACCGGCAAAAAAGGCGTAAATACTCCTCTTTATCATTTAATTACTCAAAACCATTCAAAAATGGTTAGCAATCATCTAATAGGGAATAGTCCCTATTGTGTGATTACCTATAATCACGTAATGGTTATCTGTAATCATCAAATAGGGAAAGGGAACTACATCATGATTACCTGTACTTTTTGTGTGATGGTTAGTAATCACATAATAGGGAAAGTGACCTAAATGGTGATTACCTGTAACCACAGAATAGGGAAGGGTACCTAAATCGTGGTTACAGGTAATCATGATGTAGTGATTGGTAATCATCTGATAGTTACATGTCATTTTTGAATGGAATGGAGCAGAAAATTTGGAATGGCGGGTAATGATTATCTGCATATTAAACTTCTTTCAATAATTCATTGCGAATTATAAAAGATGTCCATTATAAACAAAGAGTTAAAGCGCCTCAGCGACCACAAACGTACTTCCCCCAATAAAAATGAGATCATCTTCTTTAGCATTCTTGCGTGCCGCCTGCAAAGCTTCAGCAACAGTAAAAAATGATTTCCCTTTTAACCCAAGTGCTGTGGCTTGCTTTGCCAGTTCGGTTGCATCCAATGCGCGTGGAATATTGGCGCGGCAGAAATAGTATTCTGCATTGGCCGGAAGAAGGTTGAGAACAGATGTAATGTCCTTGTCGTTTACCATTCCAAGCACTATATGTAAACGGTTGTGCGGTGTTTCCGAAAGCTGTTCCACAACATATTTTATTCCTTCTGCATTGTGCGCCACGTCGCAAATAGTGAGAGGATGTTGAGAAATTATTTGCCAGCGCCCCATCAATCCTGTTTGTGCTTTCACATTGTTTAATCCCTCGCGTATATATCTGTCCAGCAATGATACGCCCTGCTTCTTCAAAACACGAAGGGTTTGAATAACCGTGAGCACATTTTTCATCTGGTAGTTGCCTGTAAGATCAATCTGAAGAAAATCGTACAGCATATTCTTCCCTTCCCAAATGCTGAAGTCGGGCAATGCAGCGCTTGGAGGGTTCTTTACTGCACTAAGATTCTTATCAGCAAATAATATTTCAGAGGAAGTTTCCTTCGCTTTATCAATGAAAACGTGAACAATGTTGTCGTTGTATTCACCGATAACAACAGGAATGCCTTGCTTGATAATACCTGCTTTTTCCGTCGCAATCTTTTTAAGTGTATCTCCCAGCAGGTTGGTATGATCTAAACCGATGTTAGTGATAACAGACACAAGCGGAGTGATGATGTTGGTGGAATCGAGCCTCCCGCCAAGCCCTGTTTCGATAACGGCTATGTCCACCTGCTCGTTTGCAAAATAATCAAACGCAAGTCCGACAGTCCATTCAAAGAAGCTGGGTTTTATCCTTTCAAAGTCTTTGCTATATAGGTTTACAAAGTCAATTACCGTTTGTCCAGGAATCATCTTTCCGTTGATACGTATGCGCTCACGAAAATCTTTCAGGTGAGGGGATGTATATAGGCCTGTTTTGTAACCCGCGCTTTGCAGCACAGATGCAATCATGTGCGAGGTGGAACCCTTGCCGTTAGTGCCCGCAACATGAACAGAACGGAATTTCCTTTCAGGATGATTGAGTAGTTCTGCAATGCGCAGTGTATTGTTCAAATCCGCTTTATAAGCAGCCGCGCCGATGCGATGAAACATGGGCAGTTGCTCGAAAAGATAGTCGAGAGTTTCCAGGTAGCTTTTCAAAACGTTAAATTGTTGAATGGCTAAATGGCTAAATGGCTTCATCAGCAATTTAACAATTTAGCAATGTAACAATTATTACTTTGCAGAAAACTCAATCGTAGGATATGCAATGCTGATGCCACTGCCCTTGGAGAACTTAACTTTCTTCACATAGTCAATGGCTTCTGCCACCTGTTCCGGGTTTAGTGTTTGCGTTTCTGATCGCTCTACCCGGGTGACACTGCCATTCTCATCCACAAAGATTTTCAAAGTTACTTTACCCGGTTCATTCGTTTTGCTTTTAAATTGAGGTGCAGAAAGAATGTTGCGTCCGCCACCTGCACCCCAGGTGATACCTTTAAAGGGCCCGTTTCCGGGGCCAATGCCAGGGCCATTTCCGGAACCATTGCCACCGCCTGTACCCGGACCACTTCCATTTCCGCCCGAGCCGGTATATAGTGAGCCACCCTTTTGACCATTCTGCTGTCCCTGATTGCCGGAAGAAGCAGTAGGTGATGAACCTTTCGAATTGCCCGGATGAAATACATTACGAGGATCAACGATAGGAACCTTGATTTGCACTTTTACTTCCTTTACTTCTTTCACAGGAGTCTTGGTCTTCTTAACAACTTTATTTTCTTTAATCTTTTTTGTTTTATCCTTTTTATGAACTACAACAGGGGTGGTCTCTTCATTTTCTGAAGTTATCACATCTTCTTCGGTGGAAGATGCTTGTTCGGCAACGGGAGTGGTTTGCGTTAGGGCGGCAGTACCAAGGGCGGCAAGATCAAGTTCACCAAAGTCAACAATTGTTCCTCCTCCCCCACCGCCTGCAAGAGTTCCTTCTTCGAAAGGCGGAACGCGCGTGCTTATCACAAAAAATAAAAGAGCAAGCAGTATCAAACCATGTATGAGAATGGTGAGCGTTAAAGATTTCCTGCGAATTGCTGCATCCACTTTTTAAAAATTATGAATGATGGATTATAAATTATGAATTAAATAAAAATAGATAAAATGCGACATTTATAATTCATCATTTATAATTTATAATCCCTTACTACTTACCCTTTGTAATATTAGTTGCTGCAACCATCTTAATCTTATTCCTGTTGCCGATGTCAAGCAGGTTCACCACTTGTTGCCATTGCACGGCCTGATCCACTTTAAGCAGTGCAGCAGGATCAGGCTGTCCTTTTATTGCTTCTTTCAACGCTCCCTCCAGGTTTTCATAAGCAACGGGAGTAGTATTAATGGCATATTTAAGATCAGCGGAAACAGAAATCACCACGGGATGTTTTACTACTTGAACTCCTGTTCTTGAATTAGGCAACAATAGCTTGAGCACTGATGGAGTAGCAAGTGTCGAGGTAATAAGAAAAAATAACAACAGGAAGAACATGATGTCGCTCAGTGATGAACTGTATACTTCCGAAGTAAGCCTGTTTCTACGCCTGATATTCATTTATTTAACGGGTTCTTCAAGTAAGTCAATAAATTCAACTGCATTGATCTCCATTTTATTCACCACGCGGTCAATCATCAATATGAGGTAATGATATCCTACGTATGCCATGATGCCCACGCTGAGGCCTGCCGCGCTCGAAACCATCTTCACATATAAACCTCCGGAGATAGTATTTATCTCAAGAGAATTCTGTTGTGCTATTTGGTAAAAGATTTTTATTACTCCGAATATTGTTCCAAGAAAACCAAACATGGGTGCAATGCCTGCAATAGTGCCAAGCAAGCCGAGGTTCTTTTCCATTTTATATAATTCCAGCTTGCCGACATTTTCAATGGCTGATTCAATTTCGCGCACAGGCTTGCCAAGACGCATTACACCCTTTTCTATCATGCGTGCCACAGGGCTGTTCGTATTCCTGCAAAGCGAACGGGCAGCATCTATATTGCCATGATGCACAAAGTCGCGAATCTGGTTCATGAAATTAAAATCAATCTTGCTGAACCGCTGGATGGTAAAGAAGCGTTCAAAGAAAATATATATTGCCGCAAGAGAAAGAAATGCAATCGGATAAAGTATGGGGCCACCTTTCTGAACCAGTTCCCACAAAGGAACGCTCTGCTCAACCGGAGCAGCATTGGCAAGGGCAGAGGCTGCATGAGCTATGCTGTCGGCTACATTGCCTGCCCCGATTGGTACCTGAAGAAGTATGCCTGTCATTGAATATTTGTTTAGATAGCAAAACTAAATCAATGCTTTGTCCGTCCTTGCATTGCACGTTTTACTTTTAAACAAACGAATGTTATTTGTTTTTATTTGATGGAGACGACATTCATTCTGAAAAACAAATGCTATTTGTTATAATCTCACCTGCATACAAAGAAAACGCTCCCCGATAATTATCGGGGAGCGTTTTCAAACAACCTTATTTAATTTAAAAACTATTAATTTTTCATCAGCATCAACTTGCCATTTATGATATTGTCATCACTGATGATCTTATACATGTACATTCCCTGGGTAAGGTTTGCAGCGTCGAACTGGGCTTTGTAAACCACTCCTACTTCTGCATCTGCGTCAAACAAGGTAGCAACCTTAGCGCCGCTAAGTGTATAAACTTCCACTCGCACATGAGATGATTGATCTGTTCTCGAGAATTCTATAGTTGCTACAGAAGTAAACGGATTCGGATAAGCAGAAGCATCAATGTTCCCGTATGAATTCATCAGATCATTGCTATTGCCTGCAGCAATACGATCTCCATCATCATCACCCCCGCAACCGCTCTGCCATACTACACAAACACTGCATGTGCTTGAGCAGCCGCTATGGTTAGTTACAGTTACGCAGTATGTGCCGGGACACGTTACATTGATGCATTGGCAATGGCTGCCGTTGCTCCAGCAATATGAATCACATCCGCTTGGTGCACACAGAGTGGTACATTGACCATGTTTAATATGTGTATTACCTGAAATACAGCATGAAGGCGCATCATACACTGTTACGCAAACACTGCACGTGCTGCTGCAACCAGCATCGTTAGTGACTGTTAGGTAATACGTTCCTGAGCATTTAACGTTGATGCACTCAGTATTATCACCTGTGCTCCATGAATAGGAATAGTCGCCATCCGGGCCACACAGACTGCTGCAATCACCCCTGCATATTTTGGTTTTTCCTGTTATAGTGCAAGGAGGAGCAGAGGCAATTGTGATCGTCTTACAACAACTGCTGCTGCATCCGGCTGAATTGGTCACTGTCAGAGTATAAGTTCCTGACTGTGTCACAGTAATGCAACGGGTTGTTGCACCGGTGCTCCATAAGAATGTAGTGCTCCAATCACAATTGGATTGTCCGCATAAGGTGGTGCCATTTCCATTACAGCTGTTACCTCCACATGTAGAGATCGTGCAGGAAGGTGGATAACTCACGTTTACGCATTTGCTGCAAGTACTGAAACAACCGGCATTGTTAGTCACGGTTACATAATATGTTCCCGCTTTCTTCACAGTGATGCATTGTGTGGTTGCACCGCCAGGGCTCCATGAATAGGTATATCCATTACCTGAAGGAGCGCATAAATTAGTGCTTCCTCCGCTGCATATACTGCCATTTCCTGATATGTTACAGGAAGGCGGAGTGGATGCTGTTACCGTGTGATGACAAGTGCTGGAAGCATCCGCCGCTGTTAGTAACAGTTACTGAGTAAGTGCCTGCATTATTCACAGTAATACACTGTGTCGTTTCGCCAGTACTCCATGAATAGGAAAGTCCACCGCCCGCAGGAGCGCAAAGCTGGACTGAACCACCATGCTGACCACGATGACCACAACCCGATGCACAAATAGAGCCATCGCCTGTTATTGTACAGTCAGGACCTTGCCCGCCAATTGTTATATGCGCTGTAACCAGACTGTCGCAACCGTGAATGGTTTGATAGTGGTGCGTATAGTTACCTGTTTGAGTAACAGTGCTGTCCCATGGCAGTATATAGCTGCTGCATGCATTGCCTGTGAACGAAGATGAACTACTATAATTGATCGTCAGAATTAATGTAGCTGCAGAATCACATCCTGCTGCATTGGTGAAANNGTGCTGCTGTAGTTGATGGTCAGATTCAACGTTGCTGCGCTATCGCATCCTGCTGCATTGGTGAAATGATCAGTAACACTGGTGGATACCGTGTAGGTAACATCGTTCCAGGTGTAGCTGTCACATTCAGTCAGCGTGGTGGTGGAGGTGTTGCTATAGTTGATCGTCAGAAACAGTGTCGCTGCACTATCACATCCTGCTGCGTTGGTGAAATGATCCGTTACCGTTGTAGAAGCAGTATAGGTCACTCCGTTCCATGTATAGCTGTCACAATTTGACGCCTGCGTGCTTGAGGTGCTGCTGTAGTTGATGGTCAGGTGTAATGTCACCGTTGAATCACAACCATTACTGCCAGTGAACACCTGAGTGGGGGTACTGGATGATGTATAAGTTGTGCCATACCATGTAAAGCTGTTACAAATTACAGCAGTTGTATCTCCCGTGGTGGGTTGATTAACGGTCACTACGATTGACTGTGTCCCGGTACATCCATTGACATCGGTACCCAGCACTGAATATGTTCCCGCTGTCTTTGCATAGATACAAGCAGTTGTTTCCCCATTAGGACTCCACTTAAAGATTGTAACAGGACCACTTGCGCAAAGTTGAACACTGTCACCCTGGCAGAATGACGTAGGACCGTCAATGTTTACAGGCAGATTCTGGCAAATAAATATTTCACCTACTCTCAATTTAAATATCAAGTGAACATCCCTTTCGGAAGTGGCAGGGCCGTGTGTAGAATCAAAAACAGCCCCCGACCCGCTGGTGGGTCCAATGACTATTGGATTTAATGCGGGGCTGTGCGAAGTGGTTCCCAATACTATGACACTATCGTCTTCAATATACAAGTGGTTACTTCCTGCCGGAACTGCCGTTTCTCCCAAATAATCATTTTCATTGCCTCCCATGAAGGTGCCGAACAATTCTGTTTTGAGGTCAGTTTGCATTGCAAAAAAGAACATATCCCAGGGACCTCCGTCTTTAACGGGTCCTCCATTAGAAGTACTGTCATAAAATGTATTACCTCCAAAATTTTGGTTTTGCACAGGGAAATTAGTACCAACCCCGGTTTGTGTATTTGTTTCACCGAATACGAATAAGCCTGTTTTTTTGCCATACGTCCTGATTACAGCGCCCCTGTCATCACCCGAACCGCCAAAGTAGGTGGCTTGCCAAGGGTCATTAGCTGAGGTTTTACCTGTTCTTGGAATCTTCCCGATAATAGCGTCATTACTTCCTGTTAAACTAGTACTAAAGCGATTCGATGCATTTGCACCGGGTCCCAAAGGAAAATCAATAGCGCCTGTATAACCGGTTAGATAAATAGTATCTCCTCTTCCGATCGTTAAACCGAGAAATTCGTCACCACCTGTTCCGCCTATGCGGCTAAGCATGAGAAAATCACCTCCGCCGGTAGAAAGAACTCCAACCACACCATCCAGATCTCCTCCCGCACTTCCTGCTGCAGCAGCCAAAGTAGGGAATGAACCCGCAGAGCTGTTTGTGTAACCGCTGAATGCCACCGAAGCACTATCCGATAATATATTCAGATCGTTCAGATCCTCGTTACCGCTGCCTCCTACATAGGTTCCAAATACTATGGTGTTATAATTAATGAACTTGGCTATGTACATATCAAGTCCACCGCCATAAGTACCGTCAGCGGCATTAGTGATAAAGCTTGACCCCATCGCCCCGCTAACCCTTCCGCCTATTACAAAATCAGTGTTGTTAAAAGCTCTTACAGACACCATTCTGTCTGTCGAATCTCCTCCGTTGCCACCGGATACATTTGGATTATTAGTACTGGTACCGGCGCCTCCTATATAGGACGAATATTTAAGTGTTGTTAAATCGGAACTAAAAACTGCCACAAAGCCATCTACACCTTGTCTTACTCCATCAAACGGAGAACCCACTAATGGAATGTCTCCATCGGTATAACCGCATGCAAAAATTGTACTCTTGTCCGGTGAAAGGCTTAAACCATATATAGCATCAGGTTTGTTGCTTCCAAAATAAGTAACTGCTAATATTGCCGTTCCATCATGCTTTATCTCATAGATGATGCCATCCCTGTCAGCTCCGTTACTGGCAGTTGATGGGTCATTATATGTGCTGTCATATCCATAAACCGCTGCACCAAGATAGCTCCTGGAAAGCTGAATATTAATAGCGCCTCCGCAATAAACATTGCCGGCATTATCTTCATCTATCGCAAATAAATATTCGTCGAAGTTAGGATCATTACCATCCATCCATACGCCCCAATACAAACTGGGGTCTATAATTAACGGATAATTGTTGTCTACTTTTCCTTCTATTTTAAAGGAGACATCATTGTCATTTACAGCAAATGCAATTTGAACCGGTACCTTTTTCCCATTGATTACCTGGTATGATTCAGGTATGTTAAATTTCACGTCATCAAAGTGAAGCTTTACTGAAAGGTTACCATTCTCGTCAATGCTCAGGCCTTCCTGCCCTTTGTAATGCATTTTTATATTGGTATAATCAGCTCCGGGATTTACCACCCAGTCAAATTCAATTTTTTTGTCCTTTTGGCTATATAAACGCAAATCAATTCCATTATATATATTTTGAAGCGCTACTTCTCCATAAGTTGCAATACCACTTGCATAGTGAGCAGGGTCGTTGCCCATAAAGTAGCTGTACTTGGTTCCAAATTCATTACTTTTAGCAATCGTAAAGTTAGGGTTATATCCTTTAAAAGACATCCCCCATCCATGAGCGTCGAATGTTTTGCTATCTCCTTCTTTTGCAGTTAAAGTCGCTGCATTCTTTTTCTCTTTAAGAGATGAAAAATACAATTCGTCCTTTTTGATTACCATTTCACCAATGTTGGTGTGTCCTTGCATCAGAACATTAGGTTCCCATTGACCTTTGTTTTCCTGGAACGAAATAGTATTCTCGCTTGCTTTAAGCGCATCGAGGTACTTTTGTTTGTCAATCGGCTTTGTTGCTGATGCAACATTCGGCGATTGCGCCATTACTGCATTAAATGTAAATAATAATGACAAAAAGGACAGTAAAAGGATTTTTTTCCTTTCCGCCTTCTTTACCATGTTAAGAAGTAATTGATTAGTTTTTATAGTGTTTAATTTTAAATTGTTAATTGTTTAGGAAATTAAGTTAGTTTAAAAATTTTAAATAATAAATAGGGTTAATAAACAATAAATTTAATTTATTGTTTTTGTTTATTGTCTTATATTTTAATAATTAATCAGTTTTACCGGCATTTTGCAGTTGTTCAATGAAAGTGTTCTATTACAGTAAAGAAATTAATCAAGGTGCAATATTACGGTAAAAAATATTAACAAAACAATTTTTTCGATGAAAAATATTATTTGGGGGTATGAGTGTACAACAATGAGGGGTAAATGAACAGAAATGGACCTGTTGTTGATTATTACTAATTAGCTGCACACTTATTAACAACTCCCTCTTTCATAATTCACTCCCTGTTTTTAAAATATTCCCTTGAAGTTATACCAGCAAATGGGTTGATATTATCTTTTTACCTGCAAAAAAGGCATAAATGCTCCTCTTTTCCATTTAATTACTTGCATCCATTCAAAAATGGTTAGTAATCATCTCGTAGTGAGTAGTCACTATTGTGTGATTACAGGTAAACACGTAATGGTTACAGGTAATCATCAAATAGGTACAGGTAACTACATCATGGTTACCTGTACTTTTTATGTGATGGTGTGTAATCACATAATGGTTACAGGTACCCAAATGGTGATTACAGGTAAACACCAAATAGGGACAGGTAACTAAACCGTGATTACAGGTAATCATTATGTGGTGATTAGTAATCATCTAATGGTTACCTGTCATTTTTGAATGGATAGGAGCAGAAAATTTGGAATGACGGGTAATGATTATCTGCATATTGAACTCCTTTCAATAATTGACTGCGAATTATGAGAGAGGTCTAATAGTGTGTAGATAATTGATGATTCACTGTCTGTAATTTCTGATTCTCTACTCACCTCTTTGTAGATGAATAAGCCACAATAAAAATGCCCCCCGACAATTATCGGGGGGCATTTTAAATCATTTAAACTTATTTTAGATTAATTCCCTACCAGCATTAACTTGCCGATTACGACATCATCACCGCTTATGATCCTGTACATGTAGATTCCTTCAACGAGGTTTGTACCATCTAACAGCGTTTTGTAGGAGACTCCTGTCTCCACGTCAGCATCAAATAAGGTAGATACCATTCTGCCATCGAGGGTGTAAACTTCTACACGAACATGCGATGTTGGAGATCCATCATCTGTCTTTTTGAATTCAATGGTGGCTTGGCTGTTAAACGGATTCGGATAAGCAGAAGCGTCTAAATTTTTCCCAAAATTAGGATTGAAAAATGCCGACTCGTCATGATTTCCGCATTGGCTACGTAAGGTTACACAAACACTACATGTGCTTGAGCAGCCGTTGCAGTTGCTGACCGTTACACAGTAATTGCCCGGACATTTTACAGTAATGCATTGCGTAGTTTCACCGGTATTCCAGAGGTAAGTATAATTTCCGCAAGGAGCGCAAAGTGTAGTGCATTGACCCTTCTTTATCACAAGATTACCGGAGATACAGCAACGAGGTGCGTCATACACAGTTACACAAACACTGCAGGTACTACTGCAACCGTTGGAATTAGTTACAGTTAAATAATAAGTTCCTGAGCAGTGTACATTGATGCATTGTGTCTGATCTCCTGTGCTCCAAGAATATGAAAGATCATTCCCATCTGGACCGCAAAGCGTGCTGCACTCACCCTGGCATATTTTAGTTTTTCCTGTGATGTCACATAGTGGTAGAGTGCCAATTGTTATGGTCTTGCAGCATGTGCTGCTGCAGCCACTTGCATTAGTAACTGTCAGGCTATATGTTCCTGATTGGGTTACTGTAATGCAACGCGTTGTTTCACCAGTACTCCAGAGGAATGTAGTGTTCCAATCGCAATTGGATGGTCCGCATATTGTAGCGCCATTTCCGTTGCAGCTATTATTACCTCCACATGTAGAGATAGAACAGGAAGGTTCCTCATTTACTTTCACACATTTACTGCATGTGCTGGAACAACCGTTGCTGTTAGTTACCGTTACATAATAAGTTCCGGCTTTCTTCACTGTGATGCACTGTGTGGTTGCACCGTTGCTCCAGGAATAGGCATATCCGTTGCCTTCAGGAGCGCATAGTCTGGTTCTATCTCCTTCACAGATGCTTCCTTTTCCTGAAATGTCACAAGATGGAGGAGTGCTTATGGTAATATAAATACTGCATGTGCTTGAACATCCGCTGCCATTGGTTATTGTAAGACTATAAGTACCCGTTTGAGTCACAGTAATGCAACGTGTTGTTTCGCCGGTGCTCCATAAGAAAGTACTGTTCCAATCACAATTGGAGGGTCCGCATAACGTGGCACCATTTGAATTGCAGTTATTGTTAACACCACATGTAGAAATAGTCCAGGAAGATGCAGGATTTACTTTTACGCATTTGGTGCAAGTACTGAAGCAACCGCTGCTGTTAGTTACCGTCACTGAATAAGTCCCTCCGCTGTTCACTGTAATGCAACGTGTAGTTTCGCCGGTGCTCCATGAATAGGAGTAACCATTTCCCGCAGGAGCGCATAAATCAGTGCTTCCTCCATCGCAGATGCTGCCCTTCCCTGAGATATCACAGGAAGGAGGCGATGATGACGTTATAGTATGGCTGCATGAACTGGTGCATCCTGAACTGCTGGTAACGGTCAAAGAATAAGTGCCGGCACTATTCACTGTAATGCAGGATGTAGTTTCTCCTGTGCTCCATAAATAGGACGCATTGCCTGAACCACCGCAAAGCTGAACTGAACTACCGCGCTGACCACGATGACCACAGCCAGATGCGCAAATAGAACCGTCGCCGGTAATGGTACAATCCGGTGACTGGGCAAGCGTAACATGAACAACATCGGTTGCAGTACATCCGTTTGAAGGATCTGTAACAGTGAGCGTGTATATTCCTGCTGCATCAACTACTGGATTTGCAGAGTTAGCGCCAGAAACGATATGTCCGCCTCCGCTTGCTACCCAGCTAAATGTTGCTCCAGGTGTTGTTGAAGAACCGCTTAAATGAACAGTAGCGGAACCACAGCCAATTTTCTTATTGTCGCCTGCATTTGCATTCGGCGGAGTAGTGTTAACACTCACTGCACCTGAATTGCTCGCTTTACATCCGTTTACGTCTGTTATTGTTACAGAATAACTTCCTGCAGATAAGTTTGCAATACAGGATGTGGTGGCACCACCATTCCATAAATAAGCATAGCTGCCATTACCACCGGATGGATTAGCACAGGCACTTCCTACACCTCCGCTTCTGCAATCTCCATTGACAGGTGTAACTGTTACACTTGGGTTTGGATTTGCAGTCACTCCGATAGAAGCGGTTCCGCTGCAGCCATTGGCATCAGTTCCAACAACAGAGAATGTTCCTGTTGCACTTGCGCTGATGCAGGAATCCGTTTGAGCTCCCTGACTCCATATATAAGAAACCGCACCGCTTGCGCAAAGCTGAACACTGCTGCCCTGGCAGAAAGTTGTTTTTCCCTGTATATTAATATTAACTACAGGAGGTTGGTTTGCTACGATCTTAACCGCATCGCTTGCTGAGCAAGTACCACCATCACTTCCAACTACAGAATAATTCCCACCTGAAAGCACTGTAATGCAGGTAGTTGTTTCACCGTTAGGGCTCCATTTATAAGAGGTAGCGCCGGTTGCACAAAGCTCAATACTGCTTCCCATGCACAATGTGGATAGACCCTGAGAATGAATTTTCACAGTTGGAGAAAGGTTGATCGTAATGATAAGCGTAGCAGCGCTGTCGCATCCCGCTGCATTCGTGAAATGATCGGTTACAGTAATAGAAGACGTATAGGTTACTCCGTTCCAAGTATAGGTGTCACAGGCCGTTACCGATGTGCTGGATGTGCTGCTGTAGTTAATCGTTAAAAACAATGTCGTTGCGCTATCACATCCGGCTGCGTTGGTGAAATGATCTGTTACAGTCGTAGAAGAAGTATAGGTCACTCCGTTCCAGGTATAGCTGTTACACTCGGTAAGCGTCGTAGTAGAGGTTATGCTATTGTTGATTGTCAGGTTCAGTGTTGCTGCACTGTCGCATTTTGCTGCATTCGTGAAATGATCAGTAACACTGGTGGATACCGTATAAGTGACATCGTTCCAGGTATAGCTGTTACACTCCGTCAGCGTGGTAGTGGACGTACTGCTATAGTTGATTGTCAGGTTCAAGGTTGCTGCGCTATCGCATCCTGCTGCATTGGTGAAAT
>PLYJ01000183.1 GCA_003151745.1 Bacteroidota bacterium | reverse complement strand
TATTTCAGATTCCGAAGGGGTATATCCAAGCTTTAGGGCTACTGCTATTAAGTGAGAAAGCAACTTCTCCGGAGAATGTGTTGTACGCCTTTTCTTTTTAGAAAGAGGGACGAGTTCCAACCCTGCTTCTTCAGCAATTTTCCTGACTTTATAATAATCGGTTGTACTACCGGAAATGTCCAAAAGAGCTTGATCTATACCTGGCATGCTTTCGAGTTTTTTTGGATAAGCCATAAATTTGTCCCCTATTGTTGTGTTGAACAATGTTGCTTTAGTGAATAATGTCTAATAAACAATAACCTTTTTAACAAGCGTTCGACTGAGCGCTCTCGCCGAAGTCTCGTTATCCTGTGTTTTCAAGCTCACAAAATATACGCCCCCACCATGTTCTTTCATGTCAAGTTGCTTAGAATAATCTCCTGAAAAGCCGTCCAGCTTTTCACTATATATCATTTGACCGGGCATATTCCTAACCTCAACAGCATAGTTTGCATTAGCTGTTGCATTGATGGAAAGTGTAAACAATCCGTTATTAGGGTTAGGATATATATTAACTGAAACGGGAATTTCCATTTCAGTTGCAATCCCGGTAACTGTATTTATATTGATATTATCCAGGTATAGCGTATTTCCCTCCTGAGACCTGTTTTCAAAGGAGAACATTACTTCGGGCTGACCAACTAAGCCGCCCAGATTAAGATCAATGGTTTCTTGTTTCCATTGCGTTGAGGTAGGGACAAATACATTGCCAATAGTATCGTAACCACCGGTACCATTAGTGTTTAGATCAAGACCTCCCTTTTTCAACAGGGTGTTCCAAGTACTACCGCAATCTGTTGAATAGTAAACGGCAAGGGTATCAGCAAAAGGATAAGTCATGTATTCAAACGGGGAATATGCATAATTATAAGTTAATGAAGGGCTGCTTGCGTTGGTAAAGTCGCACTGCGGAGTGCGAATAGAATAGTTTTTGCCTATGTTGTTTGGTTTATCATTATCAAAGTATATAGAGGAAGCGCTTTGCCCATAAGCGCCTTTTGGTTTTGCTGCTAACATTTCAAATTCAGCGTCATGATCATCAATTACGCTTTTCCAGCCCCAGGCAGAATCAGTTCCAGCTTGTCTCCATCCGGGCGGGGGAAACGTAGCGCCTTCAAACCCTTCTGTTATGCTTGTTGCGCCATGCGTTACTGAATTAAAATTTACTGTCATACTATCATTAGACGGTACCGTATCAGCAACACCATTGGGCATAGTAGTATATGCCTTGAAAATATGTACACCTGCTGAAACAGATTGAGCAGACAACGTCACCCTATCTTTTCCAAGCAGGGTAAGATTACCCGACCAGTTGTAAGTATTAATGGTTCCATTATCTATTTGGTAATTAATTATAGCGGACGTGAGGTTATTGATACCCTTATTCTGAATAGTGACAACGGGTGTGAAGGAAGTATCGCACACTTCTTCAAAAGGTGATGCGATGTTCGCAATCCCCGCATCATTCATAGCATAAGAAGTAGCATTTGAATCTAAATAGTTGAACTCGCTGATATAATCGCTTACATAGTGCGGTGACTGATGCCCCATGCCATAATAGATTTGGAAGTTAGCTAAAGCTCCTGCGTCCGATAAATGTTGATAAGCGGTGGAGAGAATAGATGCATATCCATCATCACCTCCTACTGAAATAGTTATGGGGATATGCTGTCCATTTTGCCATACATAATTGAATGAAGTTAAATTATTGGCTTCGTCAAGGGATTGAACTGCCGGCGACCATAGCTCAAGACCACGAAAGCGCTTGTAATTTAATAACCCATAACGAAGGGCTGTCCGGCCTCCCAAAGAAAATCCATTTAGGTATATATCATCCTGATCAATATGATAAGCTGACATTGCATCCGTCATGCACCTGGTTATTATACTGGTATCGCACACAGAGAACCAGAAATCTGTAACATCATGAGCGGAATCATTGCTGGTATAACCACCACCATAAGGACAAACAATAATAGCGTTGTACATATTTGTGCCTGCATAAGCCGCTACAGAAACCATGAAATCCCTCTGATTCTGAGGAGTATCGCCTAAACCATGTAAGGAAATAATCAATTTATACTTGTTGCCAGGGTTATAATTCGTCGGTACATAGTAAGATAACGGCCATACCGGGTTTCCTCTAAAATTTATAGTTCTGTCGAAAGAACCGGTCTCTTGTGCACAAGAAGTTTGAGCTAGCATTACTCCTGTGCATATAGTTAGAATTGTAAATAAAGAGTTAATTTTTTTCATTCATATAATTTAGTTACGGTTGTTATCATTTTGCAAAGGTGAAGTGTATAACAAAGCTCGTCAATAGTGTAAACAGGTTGTTTAAAAGAAAGTTGGGAGTAGGGAGTTGGGAGTAGGGAGAAACATAAGAGCAAAACTTGCTCAAGAGTAATTTTCTTACTTTTTTACATACGACAACTGCCTCATAGGTAAACTTTACCCATGATCATCCGCTGCGGAGAAAAAAGTGGGCGGTGGGCAATCGCAGTTGGCACTAAACCTCACCGGTTCGACTACGCTCACCGCAACGCCCGGCCTCCCGTCCCGCGTGAATTGCGGGATCCTTTCCGCTATAAGACGGAATCCGTCCTTCGGCGGAACGGCGAACCTTCGCCTGTGCTCAAAATGCCAACGCACAAGGGGGAATGCGCTATGAAGTTCGTTTACCTTATTCTAAGAGGTAGTTTGAACGAGGGCGATATTTTATCGTTTTTGCCCTCATACTCAAAACGAGGGCAATTTGCGACCTTCCACCAATGTTGTATGTTCTATGATCCCGCACGTGCGGGATTATTTCTTATCTTTTCCCAACAGTTTATTTTTCTTCGCTTCCGGTAAATAGTTTCGAGATGTAATAACTTTTTTCCCTGTTTTAACTTCAAGCGCCTTTCGCGCATTACCGGCAATCGCCCCTCCTTGCTTTGCTGCTATTTTGTTTTTGATAAAACCTTTGGGATTCTTTGTCTTTACAATTTCAGTTGTAGATGCTTCCCCAAGCATTGAAAAAAGTAATTCAAGGTCGGTCATGTGATCTCTCAGATTTTCTCTTTTCAGTCCTTTGAGATTTTTATATTGTGAAGGTGTCAACCCGAAAGTTGCTTTAGAAATTTCTGCTGTCAAAATAGAATACTCCCGTTGTTCTTTGATTCCCCTGTTTTTCCACTCCTCTGTCAACTCCTCACGAATTGCGATGCTTCTCATTCTTTTCTCAATCCATTCGTCAGAGTAACCTTTCAATTTATAAAGTTCTCTTGCCCGTTGCGATGCTAATTCAGGATTTTCAATTTCATCGAGCCTTTCAGAGCCAACCTGAGCCAGCCATCGTTTAAATGGTTCAGCTTTGGGTGAAGGAATGGATTGAATTATTCTTAAAAGCCCTTGTGCATTTGCGCATCCCATCTTTTGTTTGCCGCCAGGAGTTTCCACCAAAAGGGTAGGTACAAATTGTACCCACCCTTTCGCCAGTTCATCATCTCGCTGACGCATGCGCTTTATGTATTGTTTCGGGTCGCTGCTATCAGTTAACACGGCAACAACATCTTCAACTACGAAATACCACTTTTTGTCGGCTTCGTTCCAAACAGTCCTGATCTGTTTGCTTTCAAATAATTTTATGTTGCTCATTCGGACTACTTTTAAAGTTCAAAAATACTCTTTTCATAAGACTTTAAAAGCCACACCCCTGCTCCACCAAATGTAAAGGGTGGGTACAATTTGTCCCCACCCTTTGGACAGGTACAAAGAGGAAGAAAAAACATCCCCCTTTAAAACAGTTGGCAGTAGAAAAAAAGGGGGAATGTGCAATGAAGTTGGGGATTGCTTTCCCGAAATAATCGGGACAGGCTGTTCCTCGCAATGACCGCTAAGAATGTGGAGGAATATTTATTCGTCAATCATTGCAATTGCTCTAACAGGTGAACCATCTGCATTTTCAATATTCAGAGGTAAACACTGAAATGAAAAAATGCTATCAGGAAGCTTATCTAAATTAGTGAGGTTCTCAATTAATAGGATCTCTTTTTCTAATAGTATATAATGATTCGGCATATTCTCCGAAGTGATTTTTTTTGCCGATATTATTTTGCCCACCGAAAAAGCATCAAAGCCAATCCCTTTGAGCTTGAATGTAGCTAACCAATTTGCAGCTTCCCTGGTTGGTATAGGACAATCTTCAAAATATTCTTTGGTGTTCCATTTATACTGCCAGCCGGTAAAAAAGAGGATGAAATCAATATGAGCTATTTTTTCCTGGTATGTTTGAAGGTATTCAAGGTTAATTTCTTCTTTATACTGACAAGGAATTACGATTGCTTTACCAATAAATTTGTCAATTGGAAACTGATCAAGTGATTTTGTGTTTTTCAATATATGACATGGAGCATCTATATGTGTTCCTACGTGAAGAACGCTTGTCATTTCAAGTTCAGCAAATCCATGTTCATCAACGGTATTCAGCACTTCAAACTTAGGTGCAACAGTGTCAGGATAGACTGTAATTTTCTCGTTAAGGATGTGAGTAAGGTCTATAAGTTTATTTTGCATAGATTGTTTTTTTGCTTTGCATAGCGTAAAGAATTATCTTTGTGTCCCGCACGTGCGGGATTATTATGGCGAGCATAGAATTGTTTGAAGCATTGAAGACCCGCTTTGGCGAACAGGAGGCAAAAATTATTGTTAAAGAAATTGAGAAGATTGAAACAGGCATTGAAACTAAAGTTGAAAAAGCATTTGACAGGAAGAAAGATGTCCTTGCCACTAAAGAAGATATTTCATTATTAAAAGAAGATATTGCTGACGTCAGGACAGAAATGCAGACAATAAAAGCGGACATAATTAAATGGATGTTCATTTTCTGGATAGGTCAATTAGCTGCATTTATCGGCATTGCTCATTTCATTCTTAAATAATCTGCTTTAATCAGGTGGGTTTTACAAGCTGCCATTTTTATTTAGCAGGGATTGCTTCACCCCATCACACAAACCTCTGCGGAGTTTATCCCGATTATTTCGGGGTTACCAAAGACAATTAGATTTGGTGTTTTTTATTCCTTCACAAACTTCCCCACCCATCTTCCGTTTTCATTAACAACCATCACAAAATAAATCCCGGGCGACAAGGCAGAAACATCAATTGAAATTTCGGATTGCGGATTTACGATTGCGGATTGTTCGCTATACACTTTTTTTCCAAGCACATCAATAATTGTTATCTCAGTTTTTTTATTGACCCCGTTGTCCCGCACATGCGGGGCTACGGGGTTGACTGCAGACTGCAAACTGATGACTATAGACTGATTTGCGGGATTGGGATAAATTATAAACGAATAATCGCTTGTTAATTCAATTACTCCCACTCCGAATGTAGTGAAATTAAATGGAGCAGACGACGTCGAAGAGCATCCATTACCATTCGTGTATTCATCTGTATATATTCCGTTTTGAGTAACAACATAGAATTGCCCTGTTGCTCCCGAAATAATAGCACCATTCAAGTACCATTGATTACCTGTTGAGTCACTTGACACAAGAGAATCATTAAATTGATGGAAGAGAGAATCAGTAATAAATTGGTGTATAGTAGGTGGTACCGGAGTTGAATGTACTACTACTGATATAGCATTTGAAGGACTTGCTGAAGAACATCCGTTTGCATTTATAACAATAACTGTATAGCTGCTTGTCGTAGATTTTGCTGCTATGCTCTGTGTTGTTGCACCATTGCTCCAGTTGTAGCCCGTTGCCGCACTTGATGTAAGCATAACAGAATCGCCATCACAAAATGTTGTTGCGCCGCTTGCAGTAATAACAGGCGTAGAAGGCAATGGATTAATTGCGGTGATGGTGGTTGATGACGTTGCCGAACATCCATTAGCATCGGTTATGGTTACAGAATCAGTTTGTGGAGCTGAAACCGTGATACTTTGCGTTGTTGCTCCGTTGCTCCATAAAATTGAATTAATATATGAGTTATAGTAAGAAGTATCATTCGCCACAGAGATCATTTCTCCCTGGCAAAGAGCTATCGAAGTTCCACCCGGAGTTATTGTGGCAACAGGCAGTGGGTTTGCAGCTACGAAATCACCAAACCCACCCCCCACAGTGTCTATCCCACAGGGAGTGGTAATAATACACCTGATGCCTAATAATGTTGATGTCATTACAATACTCTGTGTGGTCTCTCCGTTACTCCATAAATAACCGCTTCCGTTACTGACAGTGAGCGTAACACTCCCCCCTTCACAAAAAACTCTCGGTCCACTTGCTGAAATTTTCCTATTAAACGCTATAGCTACGCTAATTATGTTTGAAGTTATAGTTCCACAATCCGTAGTAACATTACATGAATAATTGCCTGCTGTTGTAACCACAATATTCTGTGTGGTCTCCCCGTCGCTCCATAAAAAACCGCTGCCAATGCTATTTGATAAAGTTACTGACCCACCGCAAGGGAAGGGAATGGCGGAGGAAGCATTGATGACAGGTGCGCATTTTAATATATCGGATAATGAACTTTTCCATACGCCGGCGGTATCAGTACCCGCAAAAATATACGTTCCCATTACAGCTAATGAAAAAATAGTGGAATCTGTCAAACCGTTATTAACCGCCGTCCAGCTTGACGCGATGGTATTGGTAGATAAAAATACACCGCCGGCAGTACCTGCAAAAATATTCGTTCCGCTTATAATTAGTGAATTAACATTGGTGTTCAACAAACCGCTATTAACCGCCGTCCACGTTAACCCGGTATCGGTAGATAAATATACACCACCGCCAGACCCCACAAAAATATTCGTTCCACTCATTGCGAATGAATTGATCTGCCCAGGAACGTTACTAAGCTCAGTCCAGGTTGAACCTGTGTCGGTAGATAAATAGACATAGCCATTAGCAGTCCCCCCCAAAATATTCGTTCCAATTATAGCTAAGGCGCTAACAGAGCCAGCTCCTGCGGTATTTATATTCCAGTTTGACCCCATAGTGGTGGATATCCACACATTGCCTCCGATCGTACCGGCGAAAATATTCGTTCCGCTTGCAGCCAATGAAGTAACGCGGAGGGACAGCAAACCGTAATTAACCGCCGTCCAGCTTGCCCCGTTATTTTTGGATAAATATACACCGGAATCTTGCGTCCCCGCAAAAATATTCGTTCCGCTTATAGTTAGTGCAATAATAATGGTATCTGTCAAACCATTATTAACGGCTATCCAGGTTGTTCCGGAATCGGTGGATAAAAACACACCGCCGCCTGTTCCGGCGAAAATATTCGTTCCGCTTACTGCAATACAGGTAACAGCGCTGCCGGTATGAGGTCCATTTGTTTGCTGCCATTGGGCATAAGTAAAGTTTATGCTGCCTGCAAATGCTAACAGGAGTAGAATTAGTTTTTTCATTTGAAAATGATTACACAGATTTGAAAAAAGACTTCGACGTCGCACGATTACACCGATACTTTTGTCATTCTTCTTTGTGGCCGCATTCCGATACATACGGGACAGGCGGGATTTTACTTTTTCTTTTGTAATAAAGCTGGAGTTAAACATTTTGAATTTGGGTTTAATTATTAAACAAGTAGATAACCACGCAAACACATCCCCCTGCCCCCTTCGCCTACGCTCAAATTGCCAACGCACAAGGGGGAATGCGCAGTGAATTCCCCCTTGTGAAGGGGGTAGGGGGATGTTATATGAATCAGTTTGACACATGCCGTGTTTTTTTTATTCTTTCACAAATCTTTTAGTATCAATCCCGTTATCTGTTTTCATTTGAAGAAAATAAATGCCTGCGGGAAGGGTTTTGATGTTAATAGCATCACCCCCACCCCGACCCTCTCTCCCGAAATTATCGGGATAGACGCCGGAGAGGGAGTAAGAGAGCACTTCTTGACCAAGCACATTCATTATAGAAACAATAGCTGTTCCTCTAATATGTGATGAAGTGTGAATAGTGAGTTGATCAGAGGCCGGATTGGGAGAAAGAGAAAATAAATTGTTAATAGAAAACTCATTAATACCTACATCATGTGCGATAGTAATACCTACTGAAATTTTGCAGCCATTTGGAGCTGTTACAGCCACGTTGTAATTGCCTCCGTGAGTAACAATGAGCAACGTATCTGTTGCTCCGGGAATTAATGTGGTGCTATCATACCATTGATAAGAAGCGTATAACGTATCAGTAGTGCAATAGAGCGTATCATAATGCTGTGTTATTACAGGAGTTGGCGGAGGGGCAAGCGATTTTATTAAATTGATAAATGTAAGAGAGTCCCTGTTGCCTCGGTCATCAGTAACAATAAGCTTAACATTATAAGAGCCAGCCGAATCATAACATATACCCTGTGGATTTTCATCTATGCTTGATGAAGGAGTACCACCGGGGAAGCTCCATTGACTTGAAACGATATTTTGAGTAAGACCATTATAATTGATACATGCATTGCCGCAGAATGTCGTGTCACTTGCTTGAAAAGCAAGAGTAAGGTTACTGCACTTACTGCAAGGGCAAAACTTAACCAGGAGAGCATTATCAGTAACAAGACCAAAAGCATCCTCAAAGGCGCCGCTTGAGACAAGCATACTATTGGAAATTCCAAAATTAGTACCAAGTGTAGTCATTGCCATATACAAATTTCCGGCAGTATCCAAAGCAAGACTGCCGTTCAAAATCATGCTAATCGTAAAATCGAATATATCCACGTTGCTCGCGTAATAAGTAGCGCATTGACGGTTGCCGTTAGCATCAAACTTCACAAGGAAATAGTTCAAATCCCTATCCGCGGCATTCAGTCCTCCGTAATAATCTTGAAACCCTCCCGAGGCGATGCCGAATTCCCCATCATCGGTTATTCCTGCCATCCACACATTACCAGCAGCATCGGTGGCGGCGCTAAGACCCACTTCATCGCCATTAGCTCCCGCACCACCATAGTAAGTAGCCCATAATCGGTTGCCGTCACCATCAAATTTTACAAGAAATGCAGCCTCAACTGCTAATGCTATCTTTAAGCTATCATAAGTATCCTGAAACGAGCCGGGTGAAGCGATGCCATTGGTGCTGATGGTTTCTCCTGTCACAAATACATTACCTGCTACATCGGTGGCTACCCCATAACCATTATCCGAATTCGATCCTCCATAGTAAGTAGCCCAGAGG
>PLYJ01000176.1 GCA_003151745.1 Bacteroidota bacterium | reverse complement strand
TCAACCTTTTTCAGGACGATACACGCAACCAATATCATTTGTTTGCGTCTTAAATAAAGAGTACCTTTGATATAACTTTTTACTATGAAAGTAAGCGTTGCCATATTACTCGCTTTTTCCGTGTTGCTGGTTTCTTTCAGCAATAGTGTCATTGTATTGAAATATGAGCTGAATCAAAAATACATTGCGGCTGCGCTTTGCGAAAACAAGAATATGCCCGAGAAGCACTGTAACGGCAAATGCTACTTAAAAAAACAGCTTGACCAGCAACAAAAAAAGGAACAAAACAATCCCGGTGGAAATATTAAAGACAGCAATGAAGTAGTTTATTTCTGCGAATCCAATCAAAAGAATATTTTTTCTCTTCCTCTTCCAACCAACCATCATTTCTATTTTACAGAAGCTCCTGTTTCTGATTTTTCTTTTTCCATTTTCCATCCCCCCGGTTGTTAATTATACCCAAGCGGTATATAGGTAATTAAGGTAAATAAGGTAATTGGGGTAAATAGTATTATGTCTCCTCTATAGGAAGCATCCGTAATTTGTTCCGGACTCAATTACCTTAAAACTCAAAATTAATTCCCGTTTACCTCAATTCTCTCTTCAAGAGAAGAAATTCCTTTTTAACTAAATAGATTTTAATCTTAACCAAAACCATTAAACAAATGAAATTCAACTATATCATTATACTCATCCTGTGCTGCTTCATTACTTCTGTTGCATGCGCGCAAAATTCATTACAAGGTAAAATAACTGATGCAGAAGACAGCAAAACTATATTCGGCGCCGTTGTTACTATCCCCGAGCTTAAATTAGGCGCTTCGAGTGATTCAATCGGGCAATACAACATAACATCCCTGCCCAAAGGCACTTACACCGTGGAAGCAAGGTTGTTGAGCTGCGCTACGATCACAAAGAAGATAACCATTAACGGAGTAACAACGATGAATTTCTCCTTAAGCACCGTCTCTTGTTGTACTGAACCTGACGTGGTAATTACTGCCTTGGGTAACATAACGAATACGCAGCGTTCACCCGTACCTGTCACCATGGTTTCGCACCAGACGATGCTCGAAGAAACATCAACCACAGTGATTGATGCAATAGCTTCCCAGCCGGGAGTTAACATGACAACCGAGGGGCCGGGTACTACCAAGCCGCAGATTAACGGGCTGGGATTTAACCGTGTCTTAACCCTTTTTGATGGAGTGCCGCAGGAAGATTTCCAGTGGGGTGATGATCATGGTCTTCTGATAGATCCTTATGCAGTATATGATGCTGAAATAATCAGGGGGCCTGCTTCCCTGCAATATGGTTCCAGCGCTGAAGCCGGAGTGATTAGTTTTAAATCAGAGCCCTTCGTGGAAAGCGGAACGGTGCAGGGTAGTGTGCTCACGGAATACCAAACGAATAACGGATATATAGGAAACTCTGAAGATGTAGGAGGAAATAATAATGGTTTTGTTTGGAACTTACGGGCAAGCAATGAAGAAGCACATGATTATTGGAACCCCAAGGACGGCTATGTTTGGGGAAGTGCATGGCAACAGAGTAACGCAAGGTTCACCCTCGGATTGATTAAGAAATGGGGGTACACCCGTTTGTCAGTAAGTACACTTCACAGGCGAATACAAGTGCCCGATGGTAATCGCGACAGCACGGGGGCATTTATTTTCGATAATCCTCAATATGGTCAGACTTATCCGACGCGATCAAACTTTTTAGCTTACGACCCTACTATTGCCGGTGATAAGATTTTAGATGAAGATCAGATATGGTGGCAAAACAGCATCAATGCAGGCAAGGGAAGAATTGGTATAGATGTTGGTTACACAGAAAGCATTCACCATGATATAAAAATGGGAACTGTTGGTGCGGCAAATTTTGATTTAAAGGGAATTCCATACTCAATTAAATACAAGGTAGCAGGCGACAGTTCCGGCCTGAACTTTATAGGAGGATTTAACGGAAAGTATGAAAATCAGACTAATTTTCCTGAAGATCCTGCTCCATACATAAGCAACTTTCAAATACCCAACTACACTAATTTTGAAATAGGCGGGTATGCCATTTTGCAAAAGGATTATGAAAATCTTACCCTTAGTGCTGGATTGCGCTATGATATTACAAATTTTAAATGGCCATCAATGTATTTGTTAAATGCCGGAACCCCGCAACAGCAGATGGTTTCGGCAGAAACGCCGGGGGCCATGACGCAGTTCAACGCATTTAACAACAACTACTCGGGGGTGTCCGGAAGCATTGGCGCATCTTATCAGTTGCCTGATAACAATTATTTAAAACTCAACGTTGCAAAAAGTTACCGTGTTGCTTCCATATCGGAGTTAACCAGTAATGGTCAGAACATCGGTTCCAATGCTTATCAATTTGGAAATCTTAACCTTAAACCCGAAGAAGGATACCAGGTGGATTTTGCTTATGGAAATAATGGAAGTGACGTTAGCTTTGAAGCGGATGGATTTTACAACTATATAAACAACTTCATTTTTGCCACCCGCACTGATTCCGTTTTGACAGGATTACCTGTTTTCCAATACACGTCAAATACTGCTGTCCTTACAGGAGTTTCAGGATATTTTAATATACACCCGGTGGATACCAAATGGCTTGAAATAGACAATGGGGGCACTTTTATATATACGTATCTTCCCAATCAAACTGATTCAACCAATCATGTTCCTTGGACTCCCGCACCCCATTTAACTACCGAGGTTAAGTTTAAGCTGAATGACAAACCTCATTCCATTCTTCGAGGAGCGTACTTCAAGATAGGGCAGGCAAAATACTGGGCGCAGAATAATGTATATAGCGCCCTTTATACTGAATTACCTTCTGCTGCGTACAGCCTATATAATGCAGGCATAGGAACAAACTTTGTGAATCCTAAAACCGGAAGGGTAATATGTTCTTTCTATGTCAACTGCACGAACCTGTTGAACCTTGCTTACGCTGACCATTTAAACCTGGCACAGTATTTTTATGGGGTCAATGGTAATCTTGTTACCATAACACCTCAAAACCAAAACCAAGGAATTTATAACATGGGGCGTAATGTGGGCTTTAAGCTTATTTTCCCTATTGGCGGACATAAAGTATCGGAAACCGAAGCAAAAGGACCAAGCGATAACTAATAGAACTATTTATGTAAAGCATTAAGTTTTTCTGGTTTAGTTTTTCTTAAGAGGTCGTTCATAACGGCCTCTTTTTTTATGCTTTATTTTGATGGGTAATATTTCGTAAATTTGCATCTGCACCGAACGACTTCGCTTCAGTCATTTTAACTAATTAATTTGACAAAAAATTATGAAAAATATAAATAAAAGTCATATTATTTTATTGCTTGCTATTGGCTTAATGATAGTGTTCAGTTCTTGTGTAAGTAAAGATGTGCCAACGCCAGCTCCTGCGGGAAACGGCATATTATTGTTTCGGCTCCATACGAATGTAGATACGAGTGAAGTAAAAGTGCCGGGGCAGGTTTATACAATGACAGGAGGGCGAAGAATAACGGTAAGCAAAGCGCAATTGTATATTTCAGGTATACAGCTTGTGCAAACAAATGAATTATTATTGCCGGGGCCGGCCATTAATGTTCTGAAGTTGCAGCAGCAAAATGAATATACTATTGGAAGCGTGGCTGCCGGAAATTATGTGTCTTTGAATTTTAATGTGGGATTAAGCGCAGCCACAAATGGAACAATGCCTTCATCTTCCGACTCTATCTTATACAGAAAGGATATGTGGTTTGACAGCACTGCATTTGTAAATGGCGGAGGATTTGTTTTTGTTGACTTCGAGGGCACTATTGACACGGCAGTAACTCCTTCACCGGGCAATGCTCTAATTCCTTTCGCTTACAGGATAGGGACAAATACATTCCTCGAAAGGATTAATATGCCGAATAAGAATTTTACAGTTTTAGCTAACCAGCCTGTAGAAGTTAATATGATTATTGATTACTCCAAATTATTTAACGGCATCCAGCTAAATAATGGTAGTCTTAGTGTAACTACCTCTGCGGAAAATAACTCCTGGTCATGGGCAGCACAAATCGCAAATAATATTCCAGGTATGTTTCGGTATGAACAATAAAGATAAATGACGTTTTGTGTTTTTATTATTAAAGCGACTTCAACAAAGTTCACTGAACAATTAATCAGAGGAAAAAGTACCGCTGAATGCTGAGCATATACATAGGATAGAAAACGGTGTAGGATTTATTGATGAGCGGAAATCCCATTGAAAAATCAACACGCAGGTTGGAGTTGAAAATAGCCTGGAGACCCGGATGAATATCAACATAATGGTAGGCAAGTAACAATGGCGATCTTGTCGGCGTTGATGCAGGAGTGGTTTGGGAGGTAACAACTTCTACACCATTTTGAGTCACATTTGCGTTATCATAACTCTCTCCCATAAACTCTAAGTACACACTAAGATTAGTCTGCGAATAACTTTCATAATGTCTTGGCAAAACAAGATAGCCGAAAGAGAGATCGTAAATATAAGCGCGTCCATACGTCATTGCTGTAGTTGTTATTCCCGGAACAGGGGTGAAAGAAGGGGCGGTTTCAGTATAAGTCCCCGGAATAACATATCCGGTTGTAAGACTTGTGGCAAAACGCTTGTTCAGAAAGGTGCTTATTAAGCCGCCTCCGAAACCTTTGTTATCATCCAGCAAATGCGGCTCCGCTTCATCATGTGCAACATTCACATTTGACCATTCGCCGTAAGCCGCTATTCGAAAGTGCCTGTTCTGCCCGTCAATGCTAAGAAAGCGATATTTGGCATATAAATCAATTCCGTTGTATTGATAAAGATAAGGAATGCCTAATTTATAATTGATATTTGCGCCGCTGATAGCATGAGTGTGTGTTAGTAAATCGGCAGGCAAGGCATGCGTATGATGATTTGAAGCAGTGCCTGTAGCATAAACTGTAAGCTTTGAGGTAACACCATACATGAGGCGTAATGCAGCCATATTTCTATATACATTGCTAAAAGGACCTATTTCGTTCCATGATTCACCAAACATGCGTACTCCCAAAACCCCTTTTGGAACGGTGCTTGCCGGTTCGTTGTTAATGAATAATTCCTGTGCATTCGCTTTTGCAACAAAAAGAAAGGCAATGTAGCAAAGCCAATGCTTCATAGAGTTACGAAATAAACTTTGCCTTTGCTTTCGGTACAGGAATTGGTGAGCAGCGTTTTATATTTTTTAAATTCATCCTTTGCAAGAAATTCAGGACCTATGAACTTGATCTGTGATTCCCCGTTCAGCGTTTTGGATGCTGTGCTGATAAATTGGAGCGTGTAGTTTCCGTTATTGAAACAATATCCCGTGCTCACGCTTACATTATTAAAAAGGAAATCAGCATTCAGGTACCTTACAGAGAATCCTGCATTGGTAACTGCCTCTGCAATCTTTTCAATATCCACGTTTGCATTATCAGCAAAAATGATTTTACCTTCCGTGTTATCGAGGTTCATTTGAACTTTTTTGACAAAAGGTAGCTTCCGTATCGCCATCTCAACCGTGCGGGAACAAGCCGAGCAGGTAAGTCCGTTCACACCAACCATTGCCCATTTAAACTGCGCTTCGGATTGCATGGAGCAAAAAAGAAAAACAATGGCTATCAACGCTGCAAATGAGAATTTTTTATCTATCATGTCTTTTAGATTTTTTATTATATATATAACTATTAAACTTTCCTGTTTAAAAATTACTCTAAAGGTAGGGGTTATACCTGAACATAATATGAACTCATGCGTATATTCATCATCAAAGTTACGTTAATTCCGCATTTGCAGAAAATGATCGTTGTTATGCCCGTTACCTTTATTATCATTACCTTTGAGTGACGTTTAGACAATTGTTAACACTTGAAGGTTTATTTAAGAGATGAATTGAAAGCCTTATGCAGTAAAAAATAGTTTATCATGAAAAAAATAATCATTCTGTTATCAGCTCTCGCGATAATCCTTTATATCAGCTCTTGCAGTAAACCTAATAAATGCAATGCAGGTACCGGTGGCAGCGTATCATTTGACTTAATACCACAGCATCACGGAAAGCCTGTCCCTAACAGGGCGGCTTATCTTGATTCAGCATTTATTAAATTCAATGCCACGGACTTTCCAGGTGCATCCCCGTCTTCTTACGATCTCGTTGTTCAGGGTAATGTAGGAGATTTAGACATAAAAGTAGGAGGGATGCAATGCGGACAATATTACATCTACATGACAGGGTTTGATACCGTCTTTCATGCCCGCGTTGTTGGAGGCACGCCTGTTAATTTTACGGATCAATCAGGTGAAAAGCAATTTATCATTCCTATTACTGAAACCATTTAAGGTAATTTACCTTTTTTTAATGCAAACCCATAAAGCAAGGAAAACTGTCTTTGCATAATTATTGATAGAGATAAGTGTGCGAAAAAAACAATTCTTCCTGGTACTGCTTGCTGTTACGTTCCTTTGCTCGTGCCAAAAAAGCAATACTGCAAATCCGTCAAGTGGATTAACCGTGCAGGGCAATGTTACCCTGGTTGTGGATGTAACTCATCATTATTGGGGGGTGCCTTCTATTCCGGTTTACATCAAATTTAACACAACCCAATGGCTCGGTAAAGACAGCACCAAATATGATTTGATGGCGAGAGCGGATCATGAGGGTTCTGTAGTATTTAACCATCTTGGTCCCGGAGACTTCGAAATCTATTCTGCCGGATATGATTCAATCTGGGGCGGCTATGTGCTTGGTTATAATACCTGGACTATTACGAAAGCCGATGCGAACAATACCGTGTACGCTAATGTTGTTGTGAGTGAAAAATTTTAAATACAGGTAAACAAAAATGAAATTATTACACAATCTGTTTGCTCTTTTCTTTTGCCTGTCGTCCGGCTATTTGTCAGCGCAGAGCGGCTCCTACAAACGTATTGACAGCATCCCCGTCTTTCAGCAAAATGGCATCCCGCTTAAAAATCCATGGGCAGGAGGTCTCAATTACCCGCTCTTTTCTGAAATTGACCTGAATGGGGATGGATTAAAAGATCTTTTTGAATTTGATAAATCTAACGGGCGCATCGAATGCTTCATTAATCAGGGTACGGCAGACTCGGTTGATTATAAATACTCATCTGCCTACTTCAGTAACTTTCCTTACCTGCATGACTGGGTTTTATTCCACGATTATAACTGTGACGGCAAGGAAGATATTTTCGCTTTCTCTGATAATTATATTGGCATTAAAGTGTATGAGAATATTTCTTCAGGAGGTACTCTGCAGTTCAGGCTGGTGACTCCTTTGCTCACTTCCGTCAATAACTCCAATATTGACACTATACGTATTAACTCTCTTGCATACCCTGCTCTCATTGATGTGGACAACGACGGCGATATGGACATTCTTTACCTGTCAAGCTGTTATCCCCGTTCCGTGGATTATTATAAAAACATGTCGGAAGAAAACGGTTGGGGATGTGACTCGCTCAAGTTCCAATTCGAAACTGCCTGCTGGGGTAATTTTGCTTTTAGCCAAGGCCCCAATACAGTAGGCACCTGGAATACTCCTAATTGTTGCCTGACTGCACGCTATGCCAAGCCCTACAGGATAGATTATGACCCGGGCAGTGCAGCACCGCGCGATGACAGTGTTACCAACATCTTTGCATTTGATGAAAACGGCGATGGTGCGAAAGATTTGTTGATTGGTGATATAGCGTCTCCCTATTCCCTGTTAGTTGTAAATGGCGGAACTCCTGCTGCGGCGAATATGGTGTCAGAGGATACTACTTTTCCAAGCTACGATACTCCTATTAATGACGCAAGCTTCACCAACCATGCTTATATAGATGTGGATAATGATGGCAAAAAAGACCTTCTTGTTTCTCCGTCTAATGAGAGCGATAACAGCTCTATTCTCTTTTATAAGAACGACAGCACTACAGCAGTGCCGAGATTTTCCTTCCATTCCAATTTATTCTTAGAGGATGGGATGATTGATGTGGGAGAAGGATGCTATCCTGTGTTTTTTGATTATGATAATGACGGGCTGATGGATATTGTTATCGGCAATAATTTTTACAATCCCCAACTGGATGGTGTAGGTACGGCACTTTCACTTTATAAAAATGTAGGTACCACTACATCCCCTGCTTTCCAATTAGTTACTACGGATTATGGGAATATTTCATCGCTCAATCTCACCGGGGCAATCTATCCTGCCTTTGGCGACATGAATGGGGACGGAAAGCCTGACCTCATTCTCGGTTGCGGGGATGGAACGCTACAATACTTCGAGAATACTGCTCCTTCTGGAATGCCTGCCAACTTTGTACTTACGACTGTCAACTATTTCAATTTTCATATCGGGCAATATGCTACTCCCCAGATCATTGATTTGGACCGCGATGGCGTACCTGACCTGGTCATTGGTAGCCGCAACGGCTATCTTAAATATTACCGTAACACAGGTACTAAAGATGCTGCAAATTTCAGCACAACGCCCACGAACGATTCGCTTGGTATGGCAAACACTTCATTCGGCACCACCGGCTTTTCCATTCCGTTTATATATAACGACAGCGGCGCTTACAAAATGTTCCTTGCAGGAGAGAAGGGAATTGTGCTTCATTATGACCATATTGACGGCAACCTGACCGGCGTATTCAACCTGACAGATACAATCATCAACCAGTCGGAGGGTGATCGCCTGAGTGTTTCGGGCGCTGATATAAACAGCGATGGGAAAATAGATCTCGTGGTAGGAAATTATGCCGGAGGGGCAGGAATTTTTTCGCAAAGCTTGCCATTGGCTGTTCAATCGTTTACCGAAACAAAACCAACGTTTGAGCTCTCTCCGAATCCTGCCACTAATTTGCTCACTGTTCGTCTTTATAATATGAAAGAAACAGATGCGAAAATCAATATCGTTGACATGCTCGGAAGAACTGTGAAAAATACATCGGTAAATACTACAACCATTAACCTTGATGTATCGTATTTATCAGATGGAATATATATCGTTGAATTGCAGTCAGCAAAATTCCATGTAACAAGGAAGCTTATTATTCAGCATTAAAAAGAAATGAAAGCTATTCAATTTATTCTTGCAGTATTGGTGTCGGCCCTGTTTTTGGGCTGCAAGTATGATACCGTAGGGATTGTTTCCACGTACCCTGATAACATCGCTAAAATTGTTGTTCCGCAATGTGCCACTGCCGGTTGTCATAACACAGTAAGCGCTCCCGGCGCAAGTGGTCTTGACATGACAAGCATGCAAACCCTGTTCGTAGGGAATAACAGCGGCGCTGAGGTCATTCCTTATTCGACTGAATTTAGCCCCATGATGTTTTTCTGCAATCCTTACAACGATCTGGGCACTATTCATATTCCGCCACAGATGCCTTATAATCTCCCCGCTTTGTCACATGACCAAGTGCAACAGCTTTATGACTGGATCACTGCAGGAGCGCCTGATAAAGATGGCAAAATTATGTTTTCAGATGATCCTAACCGCATGAAATATTATGTGGTTAACCAAGGTTGCGATGAGGTGGCTGTCTTTGATGCACAGGCTAAGGTGATTATGCGTTATGTTTCAGTCGGAGCAAATCCCAACCAGATTGAAGCTCCTCACCAGATAAGAATATCTCCGGACGGGCAATATTGGTATGTCATGTTTCTTCAAGCCCCTCTGCTGCAGAAGTTCCGTACATCGGATGATCAGTTAGTGGGAAGCGTTCAATTAGGTCCCTCTTCCTCCTGGTTCTACAATACCATGTGCATGACATCGGATGGCAAATTCGGCTATATCATTTCTATGGAAAACCCCGGTGGTAAAATCGCTTACGTTAATCTTGAAACCATGCAATTTCAATTCTACATAGGAGGAGGCCCTTCCGATTTATATCTTCCTCATGGCTCTTATCTTACAAAAGACAACAAGACTTTGTACGTTACAGCACAAAGCGGCAACTTTATATATAAAATTGATGTTACAAATCCTGCACTATATAATATTTCCAAAGTAGTTTTACAACCCGGACAAGCCTGGTCGCAAGTATCCAGTTTAGATGTGCATGAAGTACGGTTTACTCCTGATGAGTCAGAATACTTTGTAACGTGCCAGAAATCTAACGAGTTGAGGATACTTCAGACCAGCAACGACAGCTTGTTAACTGCTATTCAACTTGGCCCGGGTTCCTTTCCGCAGGAGATTGCCGTTGACTCTGTGCATCACCTGCTTTATGTTAGTTGCCAGGAAGGTCCGGCTATAAACGGATGGAAAGGCGGAATCGCTATTATTAATTATCAGAATAACACGCTTGTAAAAATACTCACTCAAGGCTTATACCAGCCGCATGGAATGGCTGTGGATGAAGATAAGCAACGCGTATATGTTGCAAGCCTTGATTACAGCACAACAGGGCCAGCGCCTCACCACGTTGGCTCCTGCGGCGGAAGAAACGGTTATGTAAATATTATTGACATGAACACGCAGGATTTTCTTCCCGGTTATAAAAACGAAGTACTCCCTTTTCCCTATTGGGTTGAATACAGGCATTAAATGATCAGGCACTCCATTGAAGTGCAAAAGCCCATCGTGCTTTTTGATGGCTTATGTAATTACTGCTCCGCCGTTATCAACTTTATGGCAAAGCATGATGGCAACGATCATTTTCGGTTCTGTGCTACGCAAACGGAAGCCGGAAAGAAAATACTGAAAGCACTTTCGATTGAAAATATTGCAAACGAAAGTGTGATATTAATTGAACCCGGAAAGATATTCACTAAATCAACGGCTGCTCTTCGCATTTACCGACACCTGAACGGGTTAATCCCGGTGCTATATATTCTGATTATTGTTCCCCGCTTTATAAGAGATGCGGTTTATGATTTGATTGCAAGCAATCGTTACAGATGGTTTGGCAAAAGAGATACCTGCATGATGCCTGACGAAAAGATGAAAAAGAAATTTCTTGAATAAGAATTATCGCTTCTTTTTCCCTGCACTTTTCCATTTGAGATGCAGTCGGCATTTGTTGTAATCTATTAATGCCTTGTGAGAAAAAAGAATATCGCTGCCGAGCACGCCGTCAATTGCAGGAAGGCCAAGTGTTTTGTAAGATTTATTTACATGCGACAGATCGAGCAGCACCGTCATATAATTTTTGATCGTCAGTTTTCCTAAGCGAAAAGACTTAATTTCGGTTTCATGACTGATGATGTCATCTCCGCCCACACCGATTGACCGCTTCTCATTTTCTTTTATTTTTTCATTTCCTGTAAATCGTTTAATTCTTGATTTATCAAAAACAGTTTGCGAAGCGCCTGTATCAAGAATCATCATTGCTTTTTTACGGTTAATATAAGCATGAATCATGAGGTGAATGCCGGCTTTCTCAATAGTGAGAATTTCGATTTTTATGGATGTCTTGCTCATCGTAAGGAGTGCTTCAATTAAAATAATTGTTTCAAGCAAAGGCGTCCCGCACGTGCGCATACGCGCCAACCTAACAAAAATAAATATCAATGCAAATAGCTGATAATCAAATAATAATAGTGCNNAGCTCCGTTAGGAGCGACCTGATAACGTTTCTTAGGTTGACGGCTATGCGCATGGGCGGGACAAGTAAATTAAGGATTTATGTGCGAATGTTTATAAAATTAAGCCGCAGGTTCACAGTCTAAACCATTTTAAAAAATCTGTGACTCTGCGGCTGAATTCCTTTGATCATGTTTTTTATTCTTTCACAAATCTTTTAGTATCAATCCCGTGCTCCGTTTTCATTTGAAGAAAGTACATGCCGGGAGAAATGGTGGTAATGTCAAGAGCAGCCTCACCCCCAACCCCTCCCTTCGACAGGCTCAGGGAGCGCCCAAGGAGAGGTGAGTAGGAGAGCATCGTTTCACCAAGCACATTTATGATAGAAACATTTGCAGCCTCAATATTAGATGAACATTGAATAGTGAGTTGATTGAAAACAGGATTAGGATATATATGAAATGTTTCTGCTTCCGAAATGGAAGCAACACCTGCTATATTCTGCGGTTCAATGCCTGCAATAATTTCCTGATGGCTTGTAAAATCGCTACCGCTACCGGCAGGGTTAAGCAGATCAACTGAATAGTAGCCGTTATAGCCATAGCCCCAGTTCATGTGCAGATTATTATTTGCATCATAGCCATCACAAACCCAGGAATGACCAGCGGCACCCAATGTATCCTGACCTTCATATTGCACAGGACGACCCGCATTCAGCTCTGCTTCGATGACGTTAATCCAGTCCGAGGGGAGGTAATTGGATTTTTGCAAACCTTTTATGGTCGCCGCATTGTAACCAAAATATTCAGAGTAGGAAGTTTGTGCACATACAGGGTGATCAGAAGTTGTTACAAATGCGAGACTGAGGTATGGACTGTATTGCATATCTATGCTTACGCCGCACTGATACATAATAGTAGCCACATCATTATTAGCTGAAGAACATTGGACAGGCATATTGTTCCAATTATACGTGGTATTTCCATAATTTGCTGATAATACACCATAATTAATACCAAAATTAGAGGTATAGGAGCTTGAGCTGGTTCCCTTAACAGGCCACTTCCAGTATCTCATAATCTGAGCCATTGCCGTAGCCACGCAACCCGTTAGAGAGCCACCAGGGCAAAGGGCATTGTATGGAGCATACTGCCCCCATAATGTCTTAACAAGAGGAGATACGGAGCTTGTGACCCGCTGAGCAACTGCCTGATTATTCAAATAAGCTGCCCATTGAGCCGAGATTTCCATCGTGGCTTGCACGTTCTGCATCTTGTCCCCAATGATTTCGTTTTTACGTTGCTGCATCCAATAGCCAAAATTTGAAGAGGCTTCAGGAACAACAAACGATCCTTCTGTAGAATAGCCGATGACAGGAGATAAGGCATCATCCGCAGTGACGATTATAAAGCCGTCCTGCGAATTAATGTTATATACAAAGAAAACGGCTTCCCCTGATGTGGATATGCCCGTGTATATAAGCGATGCAGTTTTTACAGGCTTGGCCGCATTCTGCTTAAAGAAATTTGAGGCTACAGTTTGCGCAACATCAGAGGTAATTGTTTTTGCCGAAGATATTGCCGCACCGAAAAACAGAACTAGAATCAAAGAATTGATTAATTTTTTCATTTTATTTATTTTTTAGTTTGATTTATATAACTTTTATTCTTTCACAAATCTTTGAGTTGCTATTGCACCCTCCGTTCTCATTTGAAGAAAATACATGCCTGCGGGAAACGAAGACACATCCACTTCAATTGCGGATTGCGGATTGCCGCTTGTGAATTGTCTCATATATACCTTCTCTCCAAGCACATCAATAATTGTTATCTCGATTTTTTTATTGACCCCGTTGGATGTCCATCCTACGGGGTTGACTGCAGACTGCAGACTGATGACTATAGACTGATTCGCGGGATTGGGATAAATTGAAAAGGAATTCTCGCCAGTTAGCTCAGTTATTCCGACATTAGTAATATTAAAGGGTGCAGATGTAGAAGAGCATCCATTGCTATTTGTATATTTAACTGTATATATTCCATTTTGAGTAACAACATAGAATTGCCCCGTTGCTCCCGAAATTATACCTCCATTCAAATACCATTGATTACCTGTTGTAAAACTTGACTTAAGAGAATCATGAAATTGTTTTATGGTTGGAGGAAATGGATTTGAATGAATTATAACTGTAGTATTGGAAGAGCTTGCCGAACACCCATTTGCGTTTGTAACGGTAACTGCATAGTTATTAGAAGCTTTTACTGTTATGCTTTGTGTTGTGGCGCCATTGCTCCAGTTGTAGCCGGTTGCTGCGCTTGAAGTAAGCACAACAGAATCTCCGTCACAAATTGTTGTTGCACCACCTGGTGTAATAACAGGTGCAGGGTCTGGAAGAACAGTGGTGACATTGGTTGCAGATGAAGTTGACAAGCAGCCACTACCATCAGTTATTGTTACAGAATCAGTTTGTGGAGCTAACACCGTGATGCTTGACGTTGTTGCCCCATTGCTCCACAAATAAGAGTTACCACCACAGTTGCAGTGGATAATCGCAGTCAGCATTGAACCCTTGCAAATAGCTATAGTAGAATCTCCGCCCGGAGTTATGGTGACAACAGGTGGAATGTCTACATTTACCCAAATGCCGCCTGTAGATAGTATCCCACAGGCAGTAGAAACCTTACATGAATAATAGCCACTTGTTGTAGCCACAATACTCCGCGTGGTCTCCCCGTCAGTCCATAAATAACCGCTTGCGCTATAGGGAGCAGTGAGTGTCACACTATCCCCCTGACAAAATGTAGTAGGACCTCCTGCTGAAATTGTGTCGTTAGACGTTATAGTTACACTAATTATGTTTGAAGTTACTACTCCACAATTGGTAGTAACATTACATGAGTAATTGCCTGCAGTAGTTTTAACCACAATACTCCGCGTGGTCTCCCCGTCACTCCATAAATAAGCGCTGCTGCTGACTATGCTATCTGATTCAGTTAAAGTTACGGAGTCCTCCCCGCAAAGGAAGTAAGTGGCGGAGGAAGCATTGATGACAACAGAAGATGTTATAGTTACGCGAATTACGTTTGAAGTTATGTTACCACAACTCGTAGTAACATTACATGAATAATCGCCTGCAGCAGTAACTGTAATGCTCTTAGTGGTTTCCCCGTCACTCCATAAATAAGCGCTGCCAATGCTATTTGATAGAGTTACCGAATCACCGCAAGGAAAGGAAGTGGTGGAAGAAGCATTGATGGCAGGCACGCATGTTAATATATCGAATTTTCTTTTCCAGACGCCTGCAGTATCAGTACCGGCAAAAATATTCGTTCCGAATACAGCTAATGAAGTAATATTAGTATCTGTCAAACCGTTATTCACCGCCCTCCAGTTTGACACGATGGTGTCGGTAGATAAAAATACACCGCCACCATAAGTAGCCGCTAAAATATTGGAGCCGCTTATTGCTAATGACATAATATTGGAGGTTAACAAACCGTTATTAAACGCTGTCCAGGTTGAACCGTTGTTGGTGGATAAATATGCTCCCCCGCCAGTCCCCACAAAAATATCCGTATCGCTTTTGACGAATGAAGTGATTGGACCACTCAACGAATTGTTATCAATCTCCGTCCAGCTTGACCCTGTATCGGTGGATAAATTTACATAGCCTCCAAAAGTTCCGGCAAAAATATTGGTTCCGCTTACACCTAATGCACTAATATTTGAACCATTAAAGCCGTTATTAACAGCCGTCCAGCTTCCGCCATTATTGGTAGATAAAAAGACACCATTTCCAACAGTTCCTGCAAAAATATTGACGCCCAAAGCAGCTAGTGAAGCAACATTGGTGTTTGACAAGCCATTATTAACAGTAATCCAGGTCGTCCCATTGTCAGTAGATAAAAATATACCGCTGCCAGTGCCTGCAAAAATATTCGTGCCGCTTATAGCGAGTGAAGTAATCGTAGTATCAGTCAAACCGTTATTAACAACAGCCCAGGTTGTTCCGGAGTCTGAAGATAAAAACACACCACCTCCACCCGAACCCACGAAAATGTTCGTTCCGCTTGCAGCCATTGAAGTAATAGGAAAATGAGAAGGGCCATTGGTTGACTGCCATTGCGCATAAGTAAAGTTTATGCTGCCTGTAAATGCTAACAGGAGTAGAATTAGTTTTTTCATTTTCATTTTGTTTTTAAATGTTTGTATAAATAGTTTGTGTGAACGTGGCAACTGCTATCTCCGTAGCACAGGGATTGCTTCGTCGCTTTGCTCCTCGCAATGACAAGGCTGTTACTGTGCGGTCAGGTTTTCCAACCTGACCGTATTCTATACATTATCCATTTGTACAGGCAGGTTTTCCAAGCTGACTGTTTTGTTTTCAACCCTTTTGTTATTCTATCAGTTTGTAACTCTTTTTTGCTTTGCATTTAGTCCGGGTGTGTTTTACTCCTTCACAAATCTTTTGGTATCAATCCCATTTTCTGTTTTCATTTGAAGGAAATAAATGCCTGGTGGAATATTTTTGATGTTGACAGCCTCACCCCGACCCTCTCCAAAGGAGAGGGAGGAAGAAAGCACTTCCTGACCAAGCACATTTATTATAGAAATGATGGCTTTCCCGGTTATACGGGACGACGTGTATATAATGAGTTGATCAGAAGCCGGATTTGGGTAAAGAGCAAATAAATTACCACTAGTATAATTTTGAATACCAATAACGATACCTACAGAAATATTGCAGCCGTTCTTATTCGATATGCCCACATTATAATTGCCGCCGTGAGTGACAACGAGGAAAGTGTCTGTAGCACCCGGAATAAGTGTTGCATTATCATACCATTGATAAGAAGTA
>PLYJ01000114.1 GCA_003151745.1 Bacteroidota bacterium | reverse complement strand
TCTCTTGTAAGGCTTCTAATGCTGCTTTGGCTTTGAATGCTCCTGTTTAAGTCCTTCTTTCTTTTCTCATTTTTTTAAACTGTTTATTTGGTTAAATTTACATATTCATTTAACACAATTCACAGTCTAAATTTTGGGGAGCATTACATGCGCATCAAAATCGCTGAGCTGCCGGAAAAGCTTTCCAAACACATATTGCTGGATGACTACAAAGTCCTGTCCGTCGTTCACAAGGGCATACATCCTGTCGAGATCATATTTAAGAGGCTTTCCCTCAGGATCAGTTTGCGTTAGCGAGCGCTGAGAAATGGGCTTTGGATAAATCTTTATGCTGTTCTCTTTGCCCGATTTATCCTTAACGGTGATGGTATATAAAGGTACTGTTCTGAAAAGAGAATCCCGCTCATGCTGCGAAAACTCCGTATCAAAGCCCTCGAAGTTGATAAATTGAAAAAAGCCAAGGTAGCTGTCCAGGGCAACGCTGTCAGGAGCGGCAATAGCCTCGCCTGTAACGGGAGATGACACTTTAAACGGTTTTCCTTCTGTCCCTATCTTGAATGATTTCTCCGGCTCCAGGGTGTAGTTAAGCGTGATGGAACTAATTTCTTCGGGTTTGTAATCAAATACAATGTGCTCCCGCCATACTTGTTCATCCGTAACATAACGGGAGTTGAGATAACCATTGAAGCCCGGTATTTCCATAACGAATGGAGTAGTGGAACCGTCGAGCAGCATGTAAGTGCCAAGCAAATCCTTTGTTTCATAGCCCACGTAATAAACTTTAGCAGGCTTCCCCGCATCATTTGTATATATCTCGCACTTCACAGCGCTTGCAGCCATAGAGTTAATTACACTGTTAAATTCCATCTTGCCCACACGAGTTCGTACTCTTAAGTCCTTCATCGTAGTGAGCAGCGTATTGATAATATCTGATTGCGCATAAAATTTATTATTTACCATCCATTTTTTATTTGACTGGCGTTGCAAGGTTAGCTGGTGGTTTTGCTTATCGGCAATAAAGATTTTCGTAATGGAGGCAGTATCATTGATGGCAAAATCCTTCAATTCTTCTTTCACGGTTGCTTTTCTTTGAGTTAATAGAAAGAATGCAGCAATGGCAGCAAGAATGAGGGTGATAATTAATATGGGAGTGTTTTTTTTCAATCGTTAATTGTAAATTGTGAATTATACATTGTTTCAGTTTTCGTATTTTCTTTTTCTTAGTATTGATCTTGCAGCGCCGTACAATAATACCAACAATATCGGAAGCACGACGTTAACGATTTGCCATTTTAATTTGTCTGCATCCAATTTTGCCTGGTCGAGCATCCGTATTTTCAGCTCTTTGGCACGTATGGTGAGCAGGTTGGAATCATCACAGAGATAATCAATGCAGTTCAGGAGGAAATTTTTATTGCCATAGGTTATTCTTGTAGAGCGGTCAAAGCCGAGCGGGAACACAGTGCCTGTTGATTTGCTTACATAGCTTGCCATCATATCGCCATCGGAGATTACAATCATTTTTGTTTTGACGCTTGAATCTTTTACATCTGCTTCTTTTAATTGTTCGGGTGTGTAAGTAATGCGATGCGGGAATGCAGAGGTAAATACTCCTTCCAGCAATACGGCTACAGGAACATGCTCCCTGTTGAATTCGTTATCAGAAGGTTTTTCCTGTATCATGTTCAGGCTCACACGAACAGGAGACATGAGGATTTTTGAATGTTTGGAGGTGGCAAGCAAAACGGTTTTTGTGATACTGGGAGATTCCACCAGGTCAATGCTGCTGACAAATTCACAACGGATTAAATTCAAATTACTGACAATGGGATGCGCTGATGAAGGCTCTATAGTAGGAAAGAAATACCATGGAAATAATTCGTAATTGGGCCGGTCACCTGTATAACCCGTTTGAATCATAATTGACGCTGCCTTAACATCTTCAACCAGGTCATTGTTAATACGAACGCCATAGCGGAACAACTGGTCTTCCAGATTCAGATTGTTGGCAACAGCAACATTGGTTGGAGTTCTTTCAAGACTATCCATGCTTATCTGCATAGGATCAATAAGCCAGAGCACACGTCCTCCACGCATGATAAACTGGTCAATGACGAACTTGTCCTTCGTTTCGAAAGCCGTATCAGGCTTCGCAATTATTAAGAGGCGACAACCTTCAAGTGCATGAATGTTTTGCTTGATCTCAACCGGGCTGACATCGTAAACATCCTTTAAGGCTTGTGTCATGTATTTTAATTGCTGGCTGTTTAATTCCTTTTGCCCCTGGAGAAAGCATATCTTTTGCCTGCTTTTTGCAGTTACTTTGCGAATGGCGTTTGCAAATTCATACTCCAGGGACTCAATGGAATTGTTGATCATCTCTTCCGGAGAGGCATCCAGCTTGCTTTTCAACAACTGTAATGGAATTTCATTATCCATGTAATTCACTACAGCTCCCGGGAAGAGCACCTGTTGCTTAATGCTTTCTTTTTCTTTTTGCTTCAGGTTGGTAGGTTGCAATCCTTTCTTTGCAAGCTGCTTGTATAATTCTATTCGCTCTTTCTCACTCGTAATCTTATTGGGATCAAGGAATTCATAATCGAGGTTATCCTTAGTGTACACCTTAAACTCATCCAGCATTTCATGGATACTGTTATGCAAACGTTTGAAGTCGGCAGGCATATCCCCATCAAGATAAATTTTCACCGTTACCCGATCCTTCAAATTTCTCAGCATGTCTTTAGTGGCAGGGGTAATGGTATAACGATGTTCGCTGGTCAGGTCAATTCGCGTAAAGACAAAAAAACTGATTATATTAAGTAGCAATATAATGATGACACTTAGCGCCAACCTTATAATGCTCTGCTGCTTAAGATTCCTTTTCATCACCATTTTCTTTTTTCAAGCATAAACCTAGTGAGCAGAAAGAAAAATCCGGTAAGGGAGAAAAAATAAATCACATCACGACTATCTATCACCCCCCTGCTCATCGAGGAGTAGTGCGAATTGATTCCAAGTTGAAGGAGTATGCTATCAAGCCCACCAAACCGGACGATTGTTTTCATGTTTTCCAAACCAAAATGCCAGAAAAAGCAAAGGAACATGGCTACGATAAAAGCTATAACCTGGTTGTCTGTCAGCGAAGAAGCAAATATGCCGATAGCAACAAAACCGCTTGCCAGCATTAGCAATCCTATATAAGAGCCCATAATGCTTCCGATATCAATATTGCCGACAGGTGAAGCGAGATAATAAACAGTTAAAAAATATATAAGTGTTGGTAGCAGGGAGATGATGACAAGAATTAATCCTGCCATGTATTTTGCAAAAATGATTCCTGTATCGCTGATTGGTTGAGTCAGAAGCAACTCAATAGTTCCTGATTTTTTTTCCTCTGCGAATGAACGCATGGTAATGGCGGGAACTAAAAACATGAATACCCATGGAGCAAGGACAAAGAGAGAATCAATATTGGCATAGCCGCTTTCGAAAACATTGAACTCGCTACCCTCGAACACCCACATGAAAAGCCCGGTGGCAAGAAGAAAAACAGCAATTACAATATAACCGATCAGGGAGCCAAGAAAAATATTAATCTCTTTACGAAGAAGAGCTATCATAATTGTTCAGTTGACAGTAAACAGACATCCAACAACCTTGCGGGACAATTGTCTATTGCCAACGTGTTTCGAATTATTTGGTAGCAGAGACAGTTCCTTTACGGGACATACTATTGTCCTTATTTACTTTGGAGACTTCCTGCAGAATCATGATCACCACAGCCACAACTACTACGATGCCGATTACAATATTTACGGAGGTTTCTTTACTTGTGTTTTCCATTGGAGGAAATAGTCTTTGAATTAGCGATGCAAATATATCAACTTTCGTGCAGCAAGCATAAGTAAATATTCTTTCCTTGTATAAAAGACCAACTATACTATTTCCCTATAAGAAACACAGTTGGCTTTTTCTCAATGTGTGGAATGTTTTTTTTCCATTCACGTATTGTCATGGTTCTGATAAATTCCTCTTTACTGCTAATATCACAGGCGATACATAGCATAGTGTTATTGTCGCACGTGTTCAAAGCATCTTCAAGCACATGATGATTTCTGTAAGGAGCTTCAATGAAAATCTGTGTTTGATTTTTCACCATAGCAGCATGTTCTAACTTTCTCAATTTCTTTATTCTTTCTGATCTTTCTTTGGGTAGATACCCGGCAAAGCAAAAGCTTTGTCCGTTTAATCCGGAAGCCATCAATGCCAGCAAGACAGAAGATGGACCGGCAAGCGGAATAACCTCTATATTTTCTTTATGAGCCAGCTTTATTAATTCTGCGCCCGGATCAGCAATTGCAGGGCAACCGGCATCACTTATGATTCCGACGGAATATCCTTTCTTCAACGGAGTTAGGAGCGCTGCAATTTCATCAGCTTTCGTGTGTTCATTCAGCAGGTGAAATTGTAAAGTATTAATAGGCACCTTGATGCCAATCTTTTTTAGAAAGTGTCGCGCCGTTTTCTCGTCTTCAACAATAAAGGTTTCTAAGGAATTTACAATATCAATTACCTGTTGCGGTATTGTTTTTATTTCTTCACTAATTGGTGATGGAATTAAATATAACTTCCCGGTGGACATTTGTCGTGGTATTTACTTTCTTTCTGCATGGGTAACCTCCTTCAATATTGAATCTGCAATTTTCCCCGAAGCCTCATTTAGCAGATTAAAGACTTGTTCAAACTCATTCATTCCTCCATACCATGGGTCAGGTACATCTTTAATACCGGCATACCTTGCAGCTTCAAGAAAAAGTTTTACTTTATTTTTATCATTGCTATTTCTTGCCTGAGAAATGACATCCTCTAGGTTGGAATTATCCATTACATATATTCGGTCAAAGGCATCAAAATCATTTGCAGAGAACTGCCGCGCCCGTAATTGAGAAATATCTATTCCGTATCTTTTTGCTATTTGAATAGCTCTTTTGTCAGGATGTTCTCCTATATGATACGAACCCGTTCCTGCCGAATTAATCACCACATTCAATCCTTTATTCTTAATCTTTTCTTTTAAGATGCCTTCGGCCAATGGTGAGCGGCATATATTACCAAGGCAGACGATGAGTATTCGCATATTTAAACTTGGATTGATAATACATTTGTAAAGCGATGAAATAAAAAATCCCAATCATGTTTTAATTGGGATTTTGTAATGCTTAAGTGGTTTCTTGCTTTGGAAATATTACAGTTCGTTTTTTTTATTTGCTCGTATGCGTAATTTTCTTTTGAAGCTCTACTACGTTTGCTTTGAATTTTTTATCAGTGTCCATAAGGTTATTGACGGTGCGACACGCATGAAGAACCGTTGCATGGTCTTTACCACCGCAATTTGCTCCGATTAATGACAATGAAGATTTAGTCATGCTCTTTGCAAAGAACATAGCGATTTGTCTTGCCTGCACTACCTGGCGCTTACGGGTCTTTGATTTGAGAAGATCAATCGGCAAGCTGAAATAATCACAAACTACCTTCTGGATATAATCAATCGAAACCTCATGCGTGGTATTTTTAACAAACTTGTCAATCATTGATTTGGCAAGTTCAAGCGTGATGGCTTTCCTGTTGAGTGATGCTTGTGCAAGTATGGAGATCAGCGCGCCTTCCAGTTCGCGTACGTTGGCCGTAATACTATAAGCAATGTATTCCACAATCTCTCTTGGCAAATCAATACCATCAACATACATTTTCTTCATTAGAATGGCAATGCGGGTTTCAAGATCAGGCATTTGTAAATCAGCTGAAAGTCCCCATTTAAAACGGGACAACAAACGTTGCTCCATGCCCTGTAGATCAACAGGTGCTTTATCAGAGGTAAGTACCAGTTGTCTTCCGGTTTGGTGAAGATGATTGAAAATATGAAAGAATACATCCTGTGTTTTCTCCTTGCCGGCAAAGAATTGTATGTCATCAATAATAAGAGCATCAATCATTTGATAGAAATGCACGAAATCATTGTGCGTATTATTTCTGACGGCATCAGTAAACTGATGAGTGAATTTCTCAGACGAAACATAAAGCACTGTTTTCTCCGGGTTTCTTGATTTTATTTCAATGCCAATAGCGTGAGCAAGATGTGTTTTACCCATGCCAACACTTCCATATATTAACAACGGATTGAAAGATGTTCCTCCCGGTTTGCCTGCAACAGCATACCCTGCTGAACGGGCGAGGCGGTTACATTCACCTTCAACAAAGGTGTCAAAAGAATAACCCGCATTAAGTTGTGAATCAACATTCACTTTTTTAAGGCCGGGAATAACAAAAGGGTTTCTGATGCCTGAATTAATATTTACAGGCATATTCATTGGCGCATTTTTTAATTCACCGTTGGTACGTCCCGGTACTTTTACTTTGTACTGCTGCGCAGACGAAAGCGCATTTTCCATGAGTATACTGTACTCTAGGCGTCCTTCATTTCCCAGTTGATTGCGCATCACCTTTTTTAACAAGGTGAGATAATGTTCTTCCAGCCACTCATAGAAAAACTGGCTTGGCACCTCGATAGTTAAAATTTGATTTTCCAACCGGACCGCTTTGATCGGCTCAAACCATGTTTTGAAATTTTGTCCGCTAACATTGTCCTTGATAATCTTCAGACATTTGTTCCAAACGCTAATATGTGTTTTGTCCATTTTGTAAAAATGTTTTTTAAAAGTGTTCAATTATAAAATATATCCAAATCCCTGTTACTCCTTCTCAAACCCTTGTCAGTGGCTATTTTCATAAGTTAAACGACTCTTTTTAAATGACGGTAGCAAAGGTTGAGAAAAAAACAAGAAAAAAAAATTAATTTATCGCTTGACTTTATCAAAATTTTTAACGTGGTGTCCTTTAACTTTCTTTTTACTTTTATTTTCCAATTAATAATTTCGGGCATTTGTTTTTATTTAGAACCATTTACTCTTCTGTATCCTATGCTGGCAGAGGGATTGACAAGAATGACAATTGTTTTGCTAAGCATTTTAATAAGTAATGATTTGTTAAAATTTTCGCGCTACAAGGTTAAAAAAAAATTCAAGTAATATTGCAAACGATAAAAAAATATTTTAAAAAATATTTTTTACTGATGTACACCTCTGAAATTTCTCTTCGTGTCCGCTACGGCGAAACCGACCAAATGGGTTATGTTTATTATGGCAACTATGCCGAATACTTTGAAGTTGCCAGGGTAGAGGCGCTACGTAACCTCGGATTAAGTTACAAAGCCATCGAGGAGAAAGGAGTATTACTGCCTGTCTATTCTTATTCTGTAAAATTTTTCAAACCGGCTTATTATGACGACGTGCTTAGTATCAAGACGGAGATAAGAGAAATTCCTCTTGCAAGAATCACTTTCTATTATAAGACATACAATCTGTCTGACGTGCTTCTGAACGAAGCAGAAACAACGTTGGTATTCATAAGCAGAGAAAGCGGAAAACCAATAGCGGCAACAGAGGATATTGTCGCAAAATTGAAACTGTTTTTCTGACTTATTGATTGTAGTATTCTGCAACCTTCTCAGCACAGCGCTCTCCATCCATTGTTGCGGAAACAATTCCTCCGGCATAACCGGATCCTTCTGCACAGGGGAAAAGCCCTTTTACTTCAGGATGTTGTAATGTTGTCGAATCTCTTGGAATGCGCACCGGCGAAGATGTTCTTGACTCTACACCAACAAGCACAGCTTCATTAGTAAGATAACCTTTCATTTTTTTTCCAAACACGCTGAACGACTCCCTTAGAGATTGGGTTATAGCAATTGGAAGAAAATCTTCTACGAGAGCGCTTGCAACTCTGGGTAAATAAGAAGTAAGAGGAAGGTCACCGGAAAGTTTTTTATTAATAAAATCAATTAATCTTTGGGCAGGCGCTTTTAGCGATGACCCGCCTGATTGGAAAGCTGCTTGTTCGGTGTTCTGCTGAAAGCGAAGCGCTGAGAGTGCATGGCTATTCTCAAATTGTTTAAAATCTTTTTCATTCACGCTCACCACAATTCCTGAGTTTGCAAAAGCATTATTTCTTTTTGAAGGCGACCATCCATTAACTACAACTTCTCCTTTATCCGTTGCGGCAGGAGCAATAATTCCTCCGGGGCACATGCAGAATGAATAGACACCTCTTCCGCCTGATTGATTGGTGAAGGCATAGGAAGAGGGTGGAAGGTAAGGGCTTCTTAGGTTGCAATGATATTGAATGCTGTCTATGATATGCTGCGGATGCTCTATACGAACACCTATTGCAAATGGCTTTGCTTCAATCAATATATTCTTTCTATAAAACATTTCAAAGATGTCACGTGCCGAATGACCGGTTGCAAGAATCATGGCATCAGCATTCATTTCATTTTTATCACCTGTTAAAATATTCAGGAGCGTGGCGCTTCTTAATTGATTCCCTGTTGCATTAAAATCAATCAGCTTTGTATTAAAATGAATCTCTCCTCCAGAGGAAAGAATGGTTTCGCGAATTGCAGTTACAATACCCGGCAGCTTATTAGTGCCTATATGAGGATGAGCATCAACGAGAATATTTTCATCAGCGCCGTGATTAATGAGAATGTTTAGAATTCGGTGAATATTCCCCCGCTTAGAGGAACGGGTATAAAGCTTCCCGTCAGAATATGTTCCTGCACCACCTTCACCAAAGCAATAATTAGAATCGGGGTTTACAACTCCTTCCTTGTTGATTGCCGCAAGATCGCGCCTGCGTGAACGAACATCTTTACCTCTCTCAACGATAATTGGTTTTAAACCGAGCTCAATAGCACGCAATGCCGCAAACATGCCTGCCGGGCCTGCACCAATAATTAAAACGATTCTTTTACTGTGTACCTTCTGATAGGTGAAATGTGTTCGCTCAGGATGGAGGGATGGCAGAGGCTCATCTATATATGCATTTACCTTTAAGAGTATCTTTATCTGCCTGGAACGGGCGTCAATGGAACGTTTTAAAATCCTAATGCCTGAAAAGGTTTCCGGGCTTGCGCCAAGCTCAAGTCTTGCGGCTTCTGATACTTTTGAATTGTCGGCTGCCTCTTCAGGCGGCAAGAACAACTCAAGTTGTTTAATCATTTTTTAATATTGAGTTGGTTGGCCACGTATTATCAAATGCTATTCGTAAATTCGTAATGATTCGTATTCGTAGATTCTAATTTTTACCTCCCTCAAATAACAGCGAAATCAAAAATGTTTTATTATTCAGCTGATCAATAGAGGAGGAATAAACATACCTCTCATCTTTCACTAAAAGATTAGGGATGCCTGTGTACATTTTCAACTCTATGCCGAATTTAAAATACTCCATAAAAAAATCAAAGCCAACACCCACCTCGTAACCATAATCAATACGCTGCAACTTAACAAGCTCCTTATCCTTCGCCTGCACCTGCGCTTGAGATACCATATCAATGGCATACTTTCCGCCGGCTAAAACATACGTCCTGAAATTATTCAATCGCTTAGACTTAAACTTAACATCAAGAGGAAACTCAAGGTAGGTTGATTGAAGCTGCTTGGTCACATAATTGTTGACTACTGCCTGGCTTCCTGTGTCAATATATGTTAAAGTGTAAGCAAGGTCGCGCTCGATAAATGAAAGAGTTGGGACAAAGCGAAGATCGAAGAAAGGACCAAACTGCTTGGTAACAACAATGCCGATATTAAAACCACTTTGCGAAACTGATTGCACATTGTAAGCAGTATCTATATAATGAAAATCGGGTACTTTCTCAATGATCATGTCTCCTGAATTCAATCCAAGCGTGAAGCCGAATTGGAAGGATGCCTTATCATACTTCGGCAGGTTGAGCTGCTTCAGCTCTTGCGCAGAAACACGGGTGCATGAAATACTTACAATGAGAAGGCAAACAGCAACTTTCAAGCTGCGATTTGCCAACTGCCAATTGCAGACTTCCGACTTTTTATTTTTCATTTAACTGCTATATAAACCGATGCTATACCAAACGTAAGTGGCATCCATTTTGTTTCCCTAAATCCTGCTTCTTCAAGGCGCATGAGCACTTGTTTGCCTTCGGGAAACGCTTTAACGGATTCATATAGATATGTATAAGCGGAAGTGTCTTTAGAGATCATTTTCCCAATTAGCGGGCAAATTCTTTTAAAGTAAAAGTCATATAGTTGCTTAACCGGGAATAGCTTAGGGCGCGAGAACTCAAGGATAATGAATGTACCATCCTTCTTCATCACCCTGTATATCTCCTTTAAGCCAATATCAAGATGCTCGAAGTTGCGCACTCCAAATCCAACGGTAACGGCATCGAATTTATTTGATTCGAGCAACAAATTCTCCGAATCTCCTTCCATTAGTTGAATGAGGCCGGACAGGTTTCTATTGGCCACTTTCTTCTTTCCGATAGCAAGCATCTCTGCTGACAGATCAACGCCGATTATTTGTTTTGGCTTTAATCGTGCAGCTGCAATGGCAAGGTCGGCAGTGCCTGTAGCCATGTCAAGAATGAATTCAGGTTGTTTTTCCTTCAGAAGATTAATCACCTTCCTTCTCCACAACACATCAATGCCTGCTGATAAGAAATGATTCAGGAAATCATAACGCGAAGCAACATTGTTAAACATAGCGGTGACTTGCTGTTTCTCAGACAGCAGCGAATCAGCGTATGGAGTAATCTTTGCTTCCATTAATAGTTCAATGTTCAAAGTTCAATGTTCTTAGTTCTTAGTTCAAAGTTCAAAGACAGCGCAACATTGAACTGAATAACATTGAACATTGAACTTTTCTTATTATAAATTCTTCGCTTCTTCCATCAGTTGCTCTTTATCAACAGAAACAACGCCCACCTTCTCGCACACCTGCCCGCCTGCAAGGTTGGCAACGGTTGCAAGCGCAACGGGTTCCATACCTGCGGCAAGACAAAGAGATGCTACACTGATCACCGTATCGCCTGCACCGCTCACATCAGCAATGTTGCGAACATGGGCTGGAATAAGCTGCGAGTCTTTCGCATTGCAAAGAAGGATTCCCTTCTCAGAAAGCGTTACCAATGATATGGCCACCTGCTGTTGCTTATTAAACGCTTTCACAGCGGTGATGATCTCCTTCACATTATCCTTTTCAAAGTCAGCCTTCAATCCCTCACACAATTCTTTCAGGTTAGGCTTAAAGAGCGTGATGTTTTTATAGTGATTAAAATTCTTCTTCTTCGGATCAGCAGTAACGGGAATATTTTTCTTCTCCGCCAAAGCAACCGTCTTCTCAATAAGATTTTTATCAATCACGCCTTTATCATAATCCTCGAAAATGATGACATCAATTTTCTTATTGCTGATGATGGAAACGATATGTTCAAGAAGCTTTTTGCGATCAGCAGCATTCGTATCCCCATCCGTCTCTTCATCCACGCGAAGCATTTGATATTGATTGCCAATAACACGCGTCTTCACCGTTGTGCTTCTATGTCCTGTAACCACAATTCCTTCCTTGCTCATGCCCTGCGCGCGCAGCAAGTCAAGGAAAAGCTTTCCGTTTATATCATCCCCGATCATAGAACAAAGCACCGCATTCGCCCCCATCGCTTTCACGTTCAGCGCCACGTTGGCAGCCCCGCCAAGCCTGTCTTCCCGCTTCTTTACAGTCACAATGGGCACAGGCGCTTCAGGAGAGATGCGATCCACCTTGCCCCATAAGTATGAATCCACTATCACATCACCAATGATGAGCACATTCATCCTGGTGAATGACTGGAAAAGGGCGTTGATGTTCTTAATCTTGTTCAAGAGAGGATAGTTTTAAACTGATCCTGCAAAAGTACAATTTATGGTTTGATGTTTCAGGTTTTAAGGTTCAAGGTTTAAAGTTCAAAGTTCAAAGTTCGAGTTTAAGGTTTAAAGTCAGGCGCTTCGCCAAAACTCATTACTACGAATGCTGAGCCCTACAGTTTTCGGAAAAGACCCAAAATCTTGCACCTTTCTTGCAGTTTTATAAGAATCGTTGAAAGCAGCCTAAAAAGCGGGTTTGTACTTCATGAGTTTTTCACACATCATTGCAAACCTGTCACAGGTTATTACAAACCTAACTTAGGTTATTACAATGCTGTGGCAGGTTATTGATAACCTGACTCAAGTTATTACAAACCAGTCTCAAGTTATTGCAAACCTGTCTCAGGTTATTGCAAACCTGTCTCAGGTTATTACAAGATTGTCTCATGTTATATAATGATTGTGCCAGTCTTTATAACGATTTACCCTTGCATTCAATTAAATCCAATATGAAATCAGAGAGTGGGAGTGTGGGGAGTTTTGTGAAGGAATAAGTAGAAGCAAGGCGATCTCCCCTCTCCTTGAGGAGCTACTGTGTACCCACATCTT
>PLYJ01000108.1 GCA_003151745.1 Bacteroidota bacterium | reverse complement strand
GAACAAATTAACGGTTATTAACAAAGAAAAAGAAGCAAAAAGAAATTTTACATCATCAATAACAAATGAATCGTATATTTAGCTTCACAAAATCCAGTCTAAAGATTGGGGTACACTACATTGCAAACCCTGTCAGCTCCTTTACCAATGGCAGCAAGGCAGGCACACCAAGTAGAATAAAATATTCTCCAAACCAAAAATTTGTTGCATCAGTTCCTCTGATTACGCTAAATAGTATTATTATAAAATAAGAATAAAGAATAGTAAAGTATAACATCAACCAGCGTTTTTTTGCAATTAAAATAGCAGATGAAATAAAAAATAACAGTATTAATTCAGGAAAATAATTAATAAAATATGTTAACGCCGAAGATGCGCTTTTTAGATTAGAAGGGTTCAGTAGAAAAGAGAAAATAGTACTCCATGACTTCATTTTATTATGTTCATATTCATCGAAGGGGATAAGCCAATTTCTAATTGTAAAAATCAGGATGGCAAACAAGACAAGAACAAGCCAATGTTTTCTGTGTATTTTTTCGGATTCAAGAAATTCATAAGAAATAATATAAGCCAGGGACAGTAAAGCAATAGGGTGAAAGTTAATGCTAACCAGAATAATAATTAAAGACCATAACATTTTTCTTTTATCGGCTACTAATGAACTGGTAAATGCCATGCCAGCTAAAAGCAGTGTTGAAATAGTTGCTAATTCATATTCGTTTATAGGCATGAAATAGTCGCGTCCTAAAGCCACGCTTAAAAAAAACAACACCATTGCAGCTCCTTTTAGGTTCTTCAAAATAAAAATTGAAAAAAGAAAAAGGAGTAAGTAGAACGTATCAATAGCAATAGAGTAAGTATGGGTTATACCTTCAATTGATGCTCCACTTTTTAACGCAAGTAAAGGAACCCATTGAAATAAAAAAGTGCTGTAACGAAAATGTTCACAAAGTAATCTTCCATGTTGGATTAGTTTCATTAAGTAAAATGCCGCATCATCATTCAGCATTCTTTCTTTGAAATATATCCATGAAAAAAATAAATGGATGCTGAAGAAAATTAATCCAAAAATTAATACTGTCTTTTTAGGAGAATAGGATTTAAAACCCATAAATTTCAGAAAAAAACTATTGAGTTGCGTTATTCTAATACACAAATGTTTACGGGAACTATGTTTCCTTTATTCCTGTTTAATAAATGTTCCTCTTAATACCTGCCAGCCCGATTGCAATTGAAGAAAGTAAATTCCGTTTTTCAAATCTCCTGTTCCAATAGTTATTTTATTTCCATTCGCCGTAATCTTCTTTAAAGTTTGTCCAAGCGTGTTGATGATAGTTAATGAAGCATCGTGCAGTTCCGTTGTTGTTTCAATATTCAGAATGTCATGGGTTGGGTTGGGGAACATTTGAAAACTGTTATTCGCCAGATCAACAACAGCAGTGGTTGCACCATCGCCGCAGTCACCGTGAAATTTTATGATCCAGTTATCGTAGTTAGGAAAAATTAAGCTTTGTGCAAAGATGGTTGAGTCACGCTTGCCCCAAAAGCCTGTTGCAGCAATGCCCGGCGAGGACTCCACATAACCGGTATCACAATAATGCGTTAGTTGTTGCAATCCTGAACCATCGCGATTCATCAGCATAAACTCGGTTTTTAAGCTCAATGTGTGATATGAATTCGTGTCAGCTCTATAAGGATAGGAGCTCATAAAAAGAATCTTGCTTCCGTCAGGAGAAAACACGCCGTGCTCATCCCACACCATAGGGCTGTTGGTGAGGTTGACAACATTTCCGTTTGAAGTATTCAGAATAAATTGATCCTGTCCCTCTGCATTTATTAATCCGATGTCGGAAGAAACTAAGAGTGAAACTCCGTCAGAAGCGAAATTGCCGGGCTCAATCCATCGCGCACCTGCCGGCGTTATATCGGTGTCTTTTGCGAATGATGGTGTTCCTGCACTGTCCTTAAAGTTATCAAAATGCAATTTCCAAACGCCAAAGGCATTCACTGCAAGGCTGCTGCTGTCCTGCGCTTCAGCCCATGCACATTTGTTCCCATCAGGTGTAAATACCGGGCCTGTGACACCGTGAATGGTATTATAAAGATCATACCAATGGCTTCCGTCAGGCGTTACAGCCCAAATGTCCATCCATAAGCCGCTTTGCAGCCATCCTAAGAGCAGAGAATAAGGGGTATATAAAAGCTCATTGTAATATTCTTTCTCAACAGCGCAGATAATGTACTTGCCTGATGTATGCCATTGCACCTGCAGCTTATTTCTTTTATTCCATGACCTGAAGAGACCGCAGCAATTTCCGTTAGTATAAGCTGATGAAATATCCGTTAACAAGGTATCACCTTTATTGCCCACATATATCTGGAACACGCCTGCCGTGTCCTGCAAGTTCACAATATATTTAGAACTGTCAGGAGACCATGCAACAGGTGAATTGGGGTTGTGCAATATCTTAACTATATCGCAAGGTGTTTGAGCTGATGCAGTGTTTATTATAAACAGCGCAATGATAGTAATGAGGAGGTTAGCAAGTGGTTTTAATTTAATCCTATTGAATTTTGGCATTATCCAATTGCGCTACGACTTAATGAACTTTATTTTTTAAATTCTACTGATATCGGATGTTTTTCCGTCTCTTCAATGTGGTGTTGAATTATTTTATTGGACAATTATTGTTTGTGCATATTGTCTTTTATTATTAATCACTCTTACAAAATAAACACCTTTCTCTAAGTTTCCCTTTTCTAATACCATTCTGCTCCCATTAAGTTTTCTACTCCACATCTCTCTACCAAGAATGTCATAAAGAATTACTTGCGCATTATCTATACCTAAGGTGCGTTTACTAATCCTTTTATTGTGTTGGTGGATAATCACATAATAGAGATGGGTAACCAAAACATGATTACCATTAAACATGGCCCATGGAGGGTAAAGTATCTTGTGATGGTTGGTAAAAAAGATGTAGTTACCGGTAATCACGACTTGATGGTGGGTAATCACGTTGTAGTTCTTAACCTTTTTTGTATGGAGATGTGGAGAAATGTTCTAAAAGAAGATGTAATTTATAAAAAGATTAAAAAGATTTGTTCAACAAACATCTCTTTCAATGTTGATGTTAGCGTGCAATTATTTTAATGTATAGGGCGGCTTCCTAATCGCTACTTATTTAACGTGGAGTGAGAATTTGGTCGCTATCTTATTGACCGGATTATCACAGCTGTCAAACATTCGGATTTTCCTAACTTTGCCCCATCCTAAAAACAACTACTTAAATTAATGAAGGAACTTATTCAGAATTTTTCTAAACAATTAACGGAAGCTCTTGCCATTGGCGAAAAGGCATTGCTGCATAATTCAGTGTCGGAAATCCGGAATGTATTGATCACAGGCCTTGGCGGAAGCGGCATCGGCGGAACTATTATTGCTGAAGTAGTGTCGGCACAGTGCATGGTTTCTATCACGGTGAATAAGGATTATTTTCTTCCTGCCTTTGTAAATGAACATACGCTGGTAATAGTTTCTTCTTACAGCGGCAACACGGAAGAAACCACGCAGGCTATGGAGGGGGCCATGCAGCGTAAAGCAAAAATTGTTTGCATTACATCAGGCGGCAAGGTGGAGGCAACTGCAAAGCAGCATGGCATTGACTGCATCATCATCCCCGGCGGCAATCCGCCGCGTGCATGCCTCGGCTATTCGCTCACGCAATTATTTTATGTGTTGAATTTCTTTAAGCTGATTAATGCTGACTTCAAAACGCAGCTTAGATCTGCCATTGACCTGATTGTAAAAGAAGAAGCGTTCATTAAAGCAGAAGCAGAGCAGGTTGCTGAGTTTCTCAATGAGAAAATTCCTGTTATATATGCTGTGGATGGTTTCAACGGAGTGGCCACACGATTCCGCCAGCAGATCAACGAGAACTCGAAGATGCTGTGCTGGCATCATGTGGTGCCGGAGATGAACCACAATGAGCTGGTTGGATGGGCAGGTGGTTGGGGAGATCTTGCTGTAGTTATTTTAAGAAATAAAAACGATTACAGCCGCAGTCAGACGCGCATCGAAATAAGCAAGGAGGTTTTTTTGAAACATACTTCTCATGTGCGCGAAATATGGAGCCGCGGAAATTCCAAGCTCGAGCAAAGCATTTTTCTTATTCATCTCACGGACTGGGCAAGCTTTTATCTCTCTGAAATGAATCATGTGGATGTGATGGAAATTAATGTGATCAATCATTTGAAGGGAGAGCTTTCTAAGATTTGAACCTACGAATACGAATTTTTACCAATATACGAATCGCCTTATTCGTACATTCGTATCAATTTGTAATTCGTAGATAATTTCAATCCTCCTCCATACCTTTGTGAGATGCAAAATGTCATTTTTGAGGATCTTGGCTTAATTGATTACAAAGAAGCGTGGGATTACCAGGAAAAGCTTTTCAACGAAGTAGTTGAAAGAAAGCTGGCTAACAGAGCACTTTCTGCTGATTCCCAAATTCCTGCAAAACACTATTTGCTTTTTTGCGAACATCTTCATGTATATACGCTTGGCAGAAGTGGGAATGAGGAAAACCTGCTTGCCACGCCTGCTGACTTATTAAAAAAACAGGCAACCTTCTACAAAAATAACCGAGGAGGCGACATCACCTATCATGGACCGGGGCAGATCGTAGGATACCCGATTTTTGATCTCGATCATTTCTTTACCGATATACATAAGTATCTTCGTTACCTGGAAGAAGCAGTTATACTCACATTAAAAGAATACAGAATTGAAGGTGGCCGCATTACACAATGGACTGGTGTTTGGCTGGATGCAGATAATCCGATGAAGGCAAGAAAAATTTGTGCATTGGGTGTGCGTTGCTCGCGCTGGGTGACGATGCACGGGTTTGCTTTTAATGTAAATACGGATTTGAGTTACTTTGGAAACATCGTCCCATGCGGCATTCAGGACAAAGCGGTAACATCGCTTCAAAAGGAATTGGGAAGAAAAGTGGACATGGATGAAGTAACAGAAAAAGTGAAGAATCATTTGGCTGCGCTCTTTCAGTTTAATCTGATTTCAGCGGAAGTAGATAGCCGCAGATTCGCAGATTAATTTTACTTGATGCCTATGATTTTTAATCTAAGAATTTGCGGCGACGATAAATAAACATCGAAATTGTAAAATTCTCTTTTAAAATAGTCGTTTACCATTTACTAAATTTATATTTTGCCTTCATAATACGTAAGGTATGACAGCGAAGAAAAAACATGTTTGGAGGAAAAGGATATGGTGGACGTTGTTGTTCCTGATTGTCGCTGCCAATATTGTTATACTCGCTTCAGGCAAGCTTTATTTTTACAAAGCGCTCGTATATAATTATGCAGATATTGATGACCTAAACATCTTTGATTCGCGCAAAGTTCAAACCGGCGCTCCACAAGAATGGCCCGTGGCAGGTGATTACAATAAAGCTAAGCTTCCCGAGGCAACAATGGCAGAGTTGGAAAAGAATAAGAGTGTTGCTTTATTAGTTATTAAGGATGACTCCATCCGTTACGAGCAGTATTGGGATCATTATGATCAAAACTCATTGAGCAATTCATTCTCGATGGCGAAGAGTTTTGTAAGCGACCTCATTGGCATTGCGCTGGATGAAGGAAAGATTAAAAGCCTGGATGAGCCGGTGGGGAATTACATACCGCACTTCAAAGAAGGAGATAATGCAAAGCTTACGATCCGTCATTTGCTAACCATGAGTTCAGGACTTGACTGGGTGGAAAGTTATTCCAACATTTTCAGTGTTACCACTGAAGCTTATTATGGAAAGGATCTTGAAAAGCTGGTAAATAACATGAAGGTTATCAGCGAGCCTGGTAAGAAATTTGATTACATGAGCGGCAACACTCTGGTGCTTGCCATGATCCTTGAGAAAGCGACGGGAATGAAGCTCTCTGACTATGCATCTGAGAAACTCTGGAAACCAATTGGAGCAGTGCATGTCGCCGAATGGTCGCTCGATCATGAAAACGGCATGGAGAAGGCGTACTGTTGCTTTTACACCAATGCACGCGACTTTGCACGGTTCGGAAAATTGTACCTCGACAGTGGTGCATGGAACGGGAAACAACTTGTGTCAAAAGAATATGTGAGGCAATCGCTCACTCCGGCACCGATCGATTTCACCGGCGATGAATTGAATTGCTATGGATACCAATGGTGGCTTACCGAAGAACGGGGGCATCATATATTTTATTGCCGTGGATTGCTTGGTCAGTATATTGTCGTGATCCCTGATAAGAAGATCATTTTTGTGCGGCTTGGCAACAAACGTGAAAAGGCCGGCGCAGATCATAAATTAATAGACCTCCAGATATATATTGACGGAGTGCTTGATATGTACGGGAATTAAAATAATAAATTATGCTGAAAGATATTCCTAAACTGGTTGTAGAAAATGTTGCACTGGCCATCGTGCAGGAAAAAAATGAGGAAGGAGAGATCGTGTGGAATTCATATCTCATTAATCTCTACGATGAAAAAATTGACGGCGTGCTGGTGAGTTCAAAAGGATATGGAAACTATGATGGCCGCAATGTGAAAACATCTATGCTTCGTCATCTCATCGGCACAGTGGAAGCGTATGATTACGCAAAGATTGAACCCATCATGCCCAACGTGTTTGGATTAACGAATGAGTTTTGGATCAGCTTTTTTCTCCATAAAAACATGTACGATAAGAAATATATATTTCTTCCGGAGACCATCAGCGAAGCGAACTTTACTACGATTCCTTACCTCAATAAAAAAGGAGTGATGATACGTTGATTATTAATCATCCATGTTAGAAAATATCAATATCCAAAACATTCTTTTTCTCGACATTGAGACTGTTCCTCAACATGCCTCTTATGCCGGTGTTTCGGAAGTGTTTCGCGGTTTGTGGGGGAAAAAAGCAAAACAAATTATACGGGATGATTCGGAAACGCCTGAATCTATATACAGACAGGCAGGCATCTATGCAGAGTTCGGAAAAATTATCTGCATCTCCTGCGGTTATTTTTCAGAAGGACGGAAGCTTCGCATTAAATCCTTTTATGGTGATGATGAAAAAATAGTGTTGAATGATTTTTGTGAACTTCTCAGAAAATTTTTTACAAGAAATGATAAGCTGCTCTGTGCACATAATGGTAAAGAATTTGATTTCCCCTTTCTTGCCAGGCGAATGGTGGTGAATAGGATCAAGCTTCCAACTGTTCTTGATACTTCGGGCAAAAAACCATGGGAAGTAAATCACCTTGATACCATGGAGCTTTGGAAGTTTGGCGATTATAAATCCTTTACTTCTCTTTTACTTCTTGCAAACATCTTAGGAATACGCACCCCAAAGGATGACATTGACGGAAGCATGGTTTGGGAAGTGTATTGGAAAGAAAAAAATCTGGAGCGCATTGTTACTTATTGTCAAAAAGATGTGTTGACAGTTGCGCAGATTCTTCTTCGCTTTAAAGGAGATCAATTGCTGAGCGAAAACGACGTAGAGTTAGTTGCATGAACTCTCTACTCGAAATAAAAAATCTTACCACAGAATTTCATACTGAAAGTGGCATTTTAAAAGCCGTAAATGATGTAAGTTTTACTCTTTCTCGAGGAAAACCGTTGGCATCGTGGGTGAATCAGACGATGCTGATGAAATTTACAACGCACCGAAATCAGAGTATATAAAGAAATTAACAGCCGCTATCCCTAAGGGGCTTTCTGTGAAACAAGCTTAAATCAATAACCAATTCCTCCTTGTCTGAGCGAAAAAAAATTAATCTGCTTCTCCTTTTCTTTGCAACTGCTTTAATAGTATTTGCATCTCTTTCCGAAGGTGATGGCTATGGTGGAGGCGACAGCATTCAACATTTCCTGATTTCAAAATACAGCTTTAAGCATCCCTATCTTTTTCTTCATCACTGGGGTAAGCCATTCTTTACGCTTGTCAGTTCTCCTTTCTCGCAATCCGGATTTATAGGTATAAATATCTTCAACATTCTTTGTTCCGTCTTCACTTGTTGGCTTGCTTACGATCTTTCAGTTAAATGGAGAATAAAAAATGCATGGCTTTCTGTTTTCATTTTGCTATTTACTCCTATTTATTTTGTTTGCATTATATCGGGCCTTACAGAGATTTTCTTTGCGACTGTGTTTATGCTTTCCTTATGGCTTTTTCACCGCGAAAAATATTTGCTTTCATCAATAATCATTTCTTTTCTTCCTTTTATCAGAACCGAAGGCATATTACTGCTGCCGTTGTTTACCATCGCATTGATGGCAAGAAAACAAGTCTTGGCAGTTATTTGTATTGCAACAGGCGCCATTCTTTACAGCATTATTGGTGGGTTTTATTACAATGACTTTCTTTGGATACTGCATCAGAATCCATACACTGGAGCGGAAGGAATTTACGGTCATGGCAAGCTCACTTTTTTTATCAGCAAGAATGAATTTATTCTTGGTACCCCTCTTGTGGTGCTGTTCCTGATTGGATTAATTGCTTTAGTTACCGGAAGTGAAAAAGCGAAAACAACAGAATTGATACTTTTCCTGGGATCATTCCTTGTCTATCTAATTGCTCACTCCATTTTTTGGTGGAAAGGATTGTTTGGCTCCGATGGATTGATTCGTGTTATGGCAGCCATTACTCCCATGGCGGCTTTTACTTGCCTTCACGGATTTAATTTTCTTTTATCGTTTATGAAAAAATTTCCAACTCTTCAAAAGGGGATAACGGTTATTATTGTTCTGCTAATTATCATGATGCCGTTCAAGCAACATAAATTTCCACGACCATTGGATTATGAGAATAGCAGTATTAAAATGGCAAGCGATTGGATTAAAAATAATCATCTTGATAATCAAAAAATATATTGCGCAACACCCTTTATGTGGCAAGTCCTAAATAAAGATCCGTTTGATTCTACACAATCAGCAGGCTTCGATTTCATTGATAAGCAATATCCGGAAAAGAATATTCGCTCCGGTAACATCATCATCTGGGATTCTCATTTCAGTCCAAATGAAGGAGGAGTTGCTTTGCAAAAGCTGACAGAGAACCCTTCTTTCCGACAGTTGGATCGCTTTGAAACTAATCCCAATCTTGTTCCAAAGGAAAAAGGAGAGTTTGAAGTATCTATTTTCCAGAAGATATGAGCATAAAATCTCGTTTCTTTGTCGCCCTTTAATCAACCTGTGCAAGATACCTCTCAAATCAATTGGGCTTTGGTAGTTCCTATGGCAAACGAAGAAAACGAATTCGTGCCGTTTATCCATGCACTAAAAACTGCTCTTGACAAAATAATGTCAGGTTGCGTTTACCTCGTTGTAGATAATGCTTCCGTTGACAAAACGCTTGAACTTTGCAAAAATATTTCATCCGCTGATAACCGGTTTAAAACTGTTTGGGCACCTGAAAACAAAAATGTAGTGGATGCATACATCAGGGGCTACAGGGAAGCCTTGAAAAACAATCATTCTTTTATTATTGAAATGGATGCAGGACTCTCGCATGATCCTGCTGTGTTGCCTGTGTTCTTAAAATATCTTTCGGAGGGTAATGAATGTGTATATGGCAGCAGATTTATTTCCGGCGGCACCATGAGCGACTCGCCTGCGAACAGAACAGGCTTATCTAAGATAGGAACAATACTTTCCAATCTTTTGCTCGGAACAAAACTGCATGACATGACTTCCGGCTACCAGGGATTTACAAAAGAGGTGGCTGCAAAATTTGCGTACTACTCTTTGAAATCAAAAGCGCATTTCTTCCAAACAGAAATCCGCTACCTGCTTCGGAAGAATAAATTCATTGAAACACCCATTCATTACAAAGCCCCTTCTCCCAGGGTTTCAAGGGGTGCGGTAAAAAATGCCATTTATTGTTTATTGTATTATTTTTGGAGAAGGATTACCTTTCGTTCTGTTTCTTTGTAAGGATTAATAAAACGCCATGTGGTCCATGGGGATCAAAAGGACAGCCTATTTCTTCTCAAAACATTCTATATGAAAATCGTCAATATAAAAAGGGTTAGATCCCTGAAGCCACACATAAACCTTTAATTGATCAGAGTCGGAATATGGATAGGGCGTCATGTAATCAATGCTGACAGAATTCCACTCATTTAATTTATAAGGAAACTTTGCAAGATCATATGCTGTATATTTGTTAGCGTAGGTTCTATGTTGCAAATGAAATACCAATAATGCTTTATTATCTTTCAGGTCGTTCACTGGGAAATAATGCAACGTCGCTCTTATCCACGCATGATCCTTATTAGTTAAATCTCCATAGGGAATATTAATGCCAGGAGAGTAAATAAAATCTTTATCAAGTCGGCATGAATTGGGCGGACTTAGGGAATGAGTAGTGTCTATATGAATCGGATCAACAAAAGATGAATTAATTGTTTCAAAATTATAGTACGCCAGAGTACGTTTATTATAATTGTTTTCATCAAAAGGCATTTCATTCTCTCCATAAGACCGTTCGATTTCCATTAGCTTTGCATCTTCAGCAGTTACATGCGTTTTAAGAAAAATTGCTTTGTAATATGCAGATGTCATTCGTTCCTCAGGCATAATAGCAACCAGGTATTGCCACGTTTGGAATAAATTTAACAGCACAAAAAACAGCATAAGGATATAAGCAAGTCCCTTCACAATCCATTTTCGTTTTCCAATATCTGTCAAAGTATATCCTAAAGGAATTGCCATGATTGCATAGGATTCTACAAAATACCGCATGCCATAACTACCACCTTCCCACCATGCAGATTTACTTCCAAGCCAATAAAAATTAGTTAGAAAGAAAATGAGAATGGGAAAAAAAATCGGCTTATTATATTTTCTTAAAAGAATGATTCCGATAATTGGAAAAATTATAATGGGAGTATAGACAAACCAGCTCTTTTTAAAACTAAATAGTACATTTATAAAATGCGGCTGAAGGAAATCAAATCCTTCTGTATTTTGATATGAATTAAAAACCCATGAGCCGGTTACCACTTTCCAATAAATTATTTGTGGCAGCCCAACTAAGAAGGCACATAAAGCGAAAATGAATATCTGAGACTTGTTATTACTAACCAAATTCCATTTTTGGTTCCAGGATTGTTTGTCCCACACGTTCCAAAAGAGAAGGATAAGTAAACATAGAATCTCGCTTGGTCGTGTTAAAATCATTATTCCGGACAACAGCCCCAAGGCTGCGGCTGTTTTTGGATTTGGCTTTTGGTGCCATTTAATGGTCAGTAATAAGAAAAGGGCATAGGCAGTAAATAATATTGCATGTGGCCCCATATATCCATTTACGGCTTCATGGAAATAGTTAGTTCCAAAGATTATTAATAATAAAATAGCGGCGGTGATTGAATCATTGAAAAAATTCAAAAGTACTTTTCTTAAAATGAAAGACCCCGGGATCACATAACAGAATATTATGCCTAACGCAATACATAAGTGATATGGCATCGAATGCCCATCGGCCGGGTAAACATGGCTATGGCGTGCCCATATATGCGCAACAAAAAAGAAGGGTGCATACAACATAGCAAAGCCTCCCGTATAATTCATGGTGAAATTGCCGTTAGGAATTTTATACACCTGGTAAAATGTCGGTGATGGCTGATATTTTTCAAATATTTTTTTATAACTATCGTAATGCTCAAGCTTTATGTCATGATAAATAAAAAGCAAAGGAAGGTATATATAGTATCCGTAAATATCATAACCCAATTCATTGGCATAATGGTCTTTCCGTTCGCGTGGATTATAAAGAAAACCGGATATAATACTTAGTGTGATAAAAAAGCAAACTATAAGGGACTTTGAACGAAGAGATTTTAACATAGAAGTTTTTTTATCCGAAACTAATTAATAGGGCTTTGTGAAATTAAAATATTGTTTTTAATTATCTTGTCTGTTTCGACGCTGCCATCTTTTTTAATCAACTGGTAAACATCGCTGTCTGCACGCCTCAAAAGAAAATTAGTAACGCAAATTTCTTGTTCAGATCGCTCATCTCCTATCAGGAATACTGCAATTTTCTCATTCCCTCTTTTTACTCTGAATCTTTTTTCCACCAGTGACCAATCGCCATCAATTGTCATGCTGGAGGTAGGTGACCAGGATATATCCCACACTTCATTTTTCCCCAGCGAATCGCTTTCACCTACTACACACATATTTTGATTTCGCAATTCATCCTTATTATAGTACCAGAAACTGACTATATAGTCTCTGTCAGGTTTAAGATTTAGCAAAGTCTTCTCAATAAGAAATGTAAAGTTCTTTTTCAAACCCTTAAGAGGCCCTTTATGTGAATATACATGAGGGCTCACAAGGTCATCATAATTTCTATATACGATCACATCACTATCATTTGAAGAGAAAAAGCCATTTACTTCTTTAAGATTTTTTTTTATCTCATTAAAATGTTGTATTTCCCATTCAGCAGTACTTTTGAAAACTGCATCATAAGGCAGTTCCCAAAGCTCAAAGTTGTCATTCTGAAGGAATTTTTTAGAATGCATGAGCCAGTAGTACTCAATCATTGATAAATCTTCGTGATTGTATAGGATAAGAAATGACCTTTTATCAGGCAGATCCTTTTGGATTTCTTTTGTAAAAAAAGGTGGGCTGAAAAACTGCATAATATTTTTCCCTTCAATTATGGGAGATCGGGCTGAGGATGAGGCTAACAACGGCATATTTGTCCAATAGGAAACCACCATTGAACCCAGAACCAAACCATCTGCAATCTTTGCAAAGTTTTCTGTTCCAACATGATAAAATGGCAAAGGAATGATGCATTGATATTTGGATTTTATTGCATTAATAGTATCTATAACCTGCTTATAATTTTCTGTCAGATCATTGCGATTAAAATAATTTTTCGTCTGAATCATTCTTTCTGAATTCTCCTTATGATAAGCATAACTTTCAATAAAGAAGAATGAAAACAAAACAGTGCAATATGCATAAGCCAGAATAGTTCGTTTTTTCATTTTCCATTTTCTGAAAATGAGATAACTCAGATAAATGGAATAGACAGTGAATACATAATAGAAAATCCAGGCAAATCGTCCTAACGAGCGAAACTGCTGAATAAAGCCCATATGGTCAACTAGCGAGTCAAGATTCAGCCGAAAGGGCATGCACATTGAAAAGGTCAATGTGATTACAGCAGCCAATAAGGCAGGCTGTAAAATGCAGGGTAATACTGGGGTGATAATTGAAGAAACCTTTTTTCTCCATAAATATCTTAATATTCTGAAGATGGAATAGATGGCAATGAAAACAGAAGGTAATCCAATATATGCCCATCCTTCCCAATTCTGATCATGTATCGAAAATATGTTTTGAAGCAGTTTTCCCAATGGAGGATGTGTGGGAACAAACACAGTAGTAATCTTTGCATATAATGCCCAAAAACCCCACGGATGTTCAGATCTGAATTGATGCGTATCAACGGTCGCAACATAAAGACGCGTCAAAAGTAAGGGCACACTTAACTGTAGTAAAGCATGTATGGTTTTGGATGTGTTATTGGCAAAATATCTTTTTCGCTGGATCAGAAGAACAAAATAGCAGGCAGCATAAAAAATTGTATTAATCATCATATAATATGGGTGAACAAAAAACCAAAAGGTACTGTTTATGATTATCAGAAAAGAAAATAATATCTTATTCCTGCTTTCAAAAAACCTGATAAAAAGCCACCATGATAAAGGAAAGAAAACGGCATACGATAAGGTAAGATGACCACCCATTCTAAAAACTTGCGGTGACATCATAGTAATGCCAACACTTCCTAGAATCACAAATAACGCAGGTAGACGAAGCTTCTGAAGAATGAGGCAAAGAAAAAATGCACACCCAATAAAGGAAAAGATCATCATTAAGTTGTACAACGCAACTGAATGTGTGATGAAAAATGAACTATAATTTGAAAGAAATTTAAAAATATTTGCAATGACTGTTTGCCCATCCGTGAAAATATACGTTTGTCCGTAAGGGTAATTCAGGTTTTGATAGTTTCTGTAATCCGCGTCATTTTTAATGTGCCCTGCAAATACAGTGTATGCTTTTATTCCGTCACCGGAATCACTGGCAAGAAATGAATTTGGAGAAAGAATAATTTGATGATAATAAAAGAACATCAAACAAGTAGCCAGACATACTGATAATATTATGACTGTCTTTCTTTTCATTCTTTCTTTAACGGGAATCAAAATTTTTAAGTGCTTATTACTGAATCTGTTTTTTTTTCAGCTTGTATGATTTTTTTATTCTTAAAAGTTCATAAGGAACTTTGAACAAATCCGTGAATTTTATTTTTGACCCCTTTTTTTCAATCCATTGAAACAACGGAACTTCAACTATTGACTTCAAAGACTCTTCTCGTCCAATTTCATTAATAATGCGTGCTAAGACTTCGACATCGAACAACCACTTACTGATGAAAGGAGTAGTAAAAATCTTTTTTGCTAAATCACTTCTTAGAATCTTTGCACCACACTGCGAATCATATACCGGGAGATTTAAAATAGCGCTCGCCGCTGTTGCGAAGATTCTTCCAAAATAATGCCTGGCAGGATTGCGAATGATTTCTGATCCCAATCTCTTAACCCTTGAACCCATAGCAAGCCTTATGTGCGAATTAATATTATTCAATAAATGATCTATTTCTTCAAGGGGTGTTGAGAAATCAGCATCCCAATACCCGATAAATTCAAAATCCTGCCATTCTATTGATCTTGAAATCCCTGTCCTTACAGCTTCTGCTTTACCCTGGTTTTTTATCTGATCAACGATTAATATCCTGTCTTCTCTTTCTTTTTGAATTTTATTAAGCATTGTCTGTGTTTCATCTGTACTGCCATCATTCACAAAGCAAAAAAATATTTCGGATTTATTATAATAATCAATGAATTCCTCTAATGGCAACCTGTCTTGTTCATTAAAGCAAGGGATTATTATACAAACTTTTTGCTCAAATTTAGTTTTATTCATAAAGTTGAATTTTATTTAACAATGAGTTCAACTTTTGAATCAATGTTCCACCAACGAACATTTTCGGTTACAAAATCAATATCTAAAATATATTTCCCCTTCTTTAACTCGCTGTTAAATATTAGTCCTTGTATTGATTCTTTTTCAATATCTGTTTCAAGGGATGTTCGATGACCTTCCCATAATACAACCTCACCTTTCTCACTGTAAACATGATAGCTCAGAAATACCTGATTCGAACCAACCGGAATGGCATTTAATTTATATCCGGATTCATTTGTTATCCTGATTGGGATTACGGCATATTTTTCTCTATTCACTGCAATATTGTCTTGCAGAGGAGTGATCAAAATATTATGATTACTAAAATTGGATTCTTTAAAGGCAGAATCAGACTGCAAATTGGTTAGCTTTTTATATCCTCCTGAAGGAAGAGCATAATAATGATGATCCAAATTTGGTGTCCAGAACCATGTTATTGCCCATGCAGGACCCAGAAAAATATCTTTCCAATTAGCGATTGAATCATATTGCGTAACAGGGTTCGCCATACAAACACTAACAGATGAATCCGGAGATTCAATGGAAGAAGCAAGTAATGTTTCAAACGGAAGAGCCCATGAAACCCATCCATACTGCCACGGAAAGTTTTTCGAATCAATAATATATTTTTTTTCGGGCATTTTTCTTCCGTAATCAGTAATTCTCTCAAGATATTCCACCTTCTGTGTAAACGGATAATGAGCTGAATAAATCCCTTCCAGGTTGATCAATAATATAAGAGTCGTGATTAACCAAAACAATGCCTTCCTTTCTATGTTAAACAATAGTTCACTTAACGGAATTGCACAAAATAAACCCAATACAGTGTAATAATTTTCATACATCAACGGGGATTCTCCATGGAAATAGGTAATAATATTCAAAAGAATGAAGCCGCCATTGAACAATATGATTAATAAAAGAGAAAGCCATTTTCTTCTGAATAGCAGAAACAAAAGGCTAATGATATTTAAAGTAACCAAAGGGATAAGAAAGCCTTTTGTATAGGTTTTAAAATAGATGTAGCTGGGAAGAACTCTTATGTTTTTAAATTGCTCTGCAAAAACATGCAAAGTAGGTATCTTGCCTTTTTCATAATCAGAGGTTGTTAAAAATTCGACCCGAATAAAAAACCACAAAATTGTAAAAGCAAAAAGGAAAATTAAATGGCGGTCATTAAATTTTCTCCCAGATACCATTTCATACAGGAACATGAAGATCAAAGGAAAAAGTGTTAGCTGATGATAATAAGAAATGACAAAAATTAATACGGCAGCGAAAAAATAAGCTATATTTTTTTTCTTTACTGAGTTATATGGATTTTCCGGGAATGCTATAGCCCAAACCAGCACGCATAATGCAAGCCCCTGGTATAGTTCTGCCGTAGAATAATAAAAAGCATGCCTGAAAGCCAGGCAAAGCGTAAACATTAGAATAAGTCCTGCTCTAAGGTTCTTAAGAACAAGTGTTATAAAAAGGAAAATGAGATAGTAAATTAAAATATAGGAAACAGAATAAACCTGCAGAAATGTTTTTAAATAGCATCCGCTTTTTAAAAACCAAAGTGGTAAGATCTGCGATAACACCGACCCCCATCTTCCAAGCTCAACGTCATAACTCTTTTCAAAAATAATCCTGAAAGAGAAAAAGGAGGGATCATATAAAATCGTCCTTTCTTTAAAGAAAATCAGGGAAAAGACAAATAGGGATCCAAAAAAAAGAAATCCTGTCAGCTGAAATAAATAAATATTCGTCTTTTTCAAATGCTTTCCCCGTTCTGATGCCTTAAACTTAAGGGGTTGAAAATTAGTAAAAGATAACAACAATCCCCTTTTTTCATTCAAAAAACCATATCCACCGCAAAAATCAATAGAAGACTTAATGAATTCAATAGAAGATTCGTTGAAATCAATAGAAGTTTAGTTGAAATCAGTAGAAGATTCAACGTGTTTTCTACTAAACTCATCAGTGTTTTGGAAAGACTCAATGAATCTTCTATTGAACTTGATGAAATTAGTAGAAGATTCAACTTGTTTTCTATTGAACTCGTCAGTGTTTTGCAAAGATTCGTTAAGTCTTCTAGTGAATTCGATAAATTCAATAGAAGATTCGTTGAAATCAGTAGAAGATTCAACGTGTTTTCTAGTGAACTCGTTAGTGTTTTGCAAAGATTCGTTAAGTCTTCCGGTGAATTCGATAAATTCAGTAGAAGATTCGTTGAAATTGACAGAAGTTTCAACGTGATTTCTACTAATCGTGATGGGGCAATTTTTGCATCCCTTGTTTCTTCGCCCACCGATTTTGAAAGTATTTCATACTAAAAGGTGGTGGATTACTTTGACCATTCTTCTCCGCCTTCAACCGGGTGCATAAGCAGGGCAATTCTTTTTCGTAAATGGCCAATCGCAGAAGTTGAATTTGAAACCGAAGAATATATCAAAGCTTTCTACGTTGGAAACACCCATCCACTCCAGCAGCCTGTCTGTGCCTAACACGAAGAATGAATATCGAAGCCCTACGCCTAATGCTGACTGACTGTATTCAAAGAGTGTGTAATCTATTGATGCTTCCCATTTTCTTTTTTCATACCGTGCGGAAAGATCCAATTGATTACCGCGTGCTACTTCATTTGCTCCGAAATACAGGCGGTTTACCAAGGTGGCATTCGCATAGATATTCTTCGTGAGGGAATAATCAAACTGCCCGCTGATGGCAGTCGGAAGAAACATAGTGAATGCTTTTTTCTGAGTGACGACGGAACCGTTGATGAGATTATTGGCGTTTGCAGTGAAGTTCCCCAATGAACTGAATCTTACGGTGTCCAATCTGCTTAAAGAACGATCCGTGTTTGTTTGTAATGTTGAAACCTGGTCCTGGTTAAAGAACCGGATCATTCCAAAATCAATTAGTGATAATCCTGCACGGTACTGGTATTTGGGAAGTGCATCAGCGATGTCACCGCATTCATAAGAACCGGGATGCCGCTTATGCATATACGTTACTCCCAGTGTGGTGCTTAATCCCATGCCACGTATCGGAAATATACTGCCTAAACCGCCGCTGTTCTTTGCATCAAGCGCTTCAGCTAAAGTTGCATCTACCGTATGTGCAACTGCAAGCGTCGTATCAACAACAGTATAATTAAGCTTGCGTGCGTCCAAGTATAAACCATCCAGTCCAACAAGCACGTTCACGGTGGCAGCCCATTTTACAAAGTCCTTCTCCGTTTCCATATATACCTTGCCGTAAGTGCCGCCCAGCTCTACAAAGCTTAACCATGCCGCAGAAAAAGGATTGCTATTGAAGGTTTGGTTATTAAAAGGAGCATAATTATATTTCTGATAAACATACTTAGCAAGGCTTGCAGGCACATCAAGCGCGCTCACTTCGTTGCGATAAGCAGTATGAAAACCCCATGCCTCTGTTCCCTTGCTGTCATTGATATAGGAAGGGCCGATGATTAACGTGTGTGCGAACCCTTTTTGAGTAGCGCCGTTATAATTGTCAAACCAGTTTATTTCATTGGGAACAGTGCCGAAAAGTGAACGTGAGATGATTTTTCTGTCAGTAGGAGAATACATATAGGTGTTTTGGGCGAAGAAATCCCCTGCAATTAAGTTGAACTCATACTTATAAGGTGCGTCTACAATAGTGGATGGGTTTAGAAAAATGCCCATGTTGCCGCTATAATTGCTGTTACTGATGCCCAACATTTCCTGTGCGGAAGCAGCTTTAACCATCAATAAGAAGAAAAGAAGCCCGGTTTTATATCTCATACCTTCGTTTTCCTTGTCAGCATCGGAGAAATTCACCCTGTAATACTTGTACTTGCAAAAGTTACGCCACAAATAGCAAGGTAAGGATTTGACTATGCCAGTCAGCAAATGCGATGTTTAATTTTTTCTTGATAAATCTGCGAATCTGTGGCTATTTTCCGAAATGAAAATCTTTTTCTGCTAACTTCGCTCACACAAATTTTCTTTATTGATCATGGCAAAAGACCGTTTCCAGGCACACGATTATTATTTGATGGATGAGCTTCTTACAGAAGAGCATAAGCTTATCAGAAGCAGTGCCAGAGAGTGGGTGAAAAAAGAAGTTTCACCGATTGTGGAGGAAGCATGTCAAAAGGCGGAGTTCCCGAAGCAATGGATTAAAGGACTTGCAGAGATAGGTGCTTTCGGCCCTTACATCCCACAGGAGTATGGAGGCGGAGGACTTGATCATATTTCGTATGGTTTGATTATGCAGGAATTGGAGAGAGGCGATTCCGGTTTGCGTTCTGCTGCATCCGTGCAAAGTTCGTTGGTTATGTATCCTATATATTCTTTTGGTAATGAAGATCAACGCAAAAAATATTTACCTAGGCTTGCAAGCGGAGAGTGGATGGGCTGTTTCGGCTTGACTGAGCCGAATTATGGTTCAGACCCCTCCGGCATGTTGAGTAACTTAAAGGACAAGGGCGATCATTATATATTGAACGGGGCGAAGATGTGGATCAGCAATGCACCGTTCGCTGACATTGCAGTAGTTTGGGCAAAGGATGAACAGGGTGTTGTTCGAGGAGTGATTGTTGAACGCGGCATGAAAGGATTCACTACACCTGAAACACATGGCAAGTGGTCGTTGCGTGCAAGTGCCACAGGTGAGCTTGTTTTTGATAACGTAAAAATTCCAAAAGAAAATGTGTTGCCGAATGTGAAAGGATTGAAAGGCCCGCTTAGCTGTTTGAATTCCGCTCGCTATGGTATTAGTTGGGGAGCGATTGGTGCTGCAATGGATTGTTATGATTCGGCATTGCGTTATTCAAAGGAACGCATACAATTCAACAAGCCTATTGCATCGTTTCAGTTAACGCAAAAGAAGTTAGCCGAAATGATCACGGAGATCACAAAAGCGCAATTGCTAACCTGGCGCCTTGGTGTTTTGAAAAATGAAAATCGTGCAACACCTGCACAAATCAGCATGGCGAAGAGAAACAATGTGAACATGGCTTTGCAGATTGCCCGCGAAGCAAGACAGATACACGGCGCTATGGGCATTACAGGTGAGTACCCGATCATGCGTCACATGATGAACCTTGAATCAGTGATCACTTATGAAGGTACACACGACGTTCATCTTCTTATTACTGGCATGGATGTGACGGGGATCAATGCGTTTGAATAAATATGGATAAATTTATACAAGCTGCAATCGAGGAGGCAAGAAAAGGGCTTGCACAAGGCGGTATTCCCATCGGTTCAGTGTTGGTACGCCATGGAAAGATAATAGGGCAAGGGCATAATCAAAGAGTGCAGAAAGGCGATCCGATGGCTCATGCTGAGATTAATTGTCTTCAACAGGCGGGAAGAATCGGTTCTTATAAAGATGCTGCTCTTTATTCCACCTTGATGCCTTGCTACCTCTGTGCCGGTGCTGTTGTGCAGTTTGGGATAAAGTTGGTAGTTGTGGGTGAATCAAAAACATTTGCAGGTGCGGAAGAATTTATGAAGCAACATGGCGTGGAAGTGATCAATTTTCAAAGTGAGGAGTGCATTTCAATGATGAAGAATTTCATTGCGAAAAATCCCGATCTTTGGAATGAGGACATTGGGAAATAGCTTGAACGCCACGATTATATTATATATAAGAGCTTGAATGAAGAGATGGACTATTAAAGAGCAGGGAGATAAAGAAACGGTAGAGCGGTTATCAAAGGAGCTTAACATAAGTAAAATCCTTACTAATCTTCTTGTTCAGCGCGGAGTCACAACATTTGATGAAGCGAAGTTTTTTTTCCGCCCCTCCATCACTGATCTGCACGATCCTTTCCTCATGAAGGACATGGATAAAGCGATTAATCGCCTGGAGCAGGCATTGGAAGAAGGACAGCGGATTCTTGTTTACGGAGATTACGATGTGGACGGAACGACAGCAGTTGCGCTCGTCTATTCATTCATCAAATCATTTTATGAAAATGTTGAATTCTATATTCCTGATCGTTACAAAGAAGGATACGGGATTTCTTTTGCAGGCATTGATTATGCTGCGGAAACTAATTGCTCACTAATCATTGCTCTTGACTGCGGCATCAAATCAATTGATAAAGTGGATTATGCGAATGAGAAAAATATAGATTTCATTATTTGCGATCATCATCGGCCCGGAGATGAACTTCCAAAAGCCGTTGCTGTTCTTGATCCTAAAAGAGAGGATTGCAATTATCCTTTTGATGAGCTTTCAGGATGCGGCTTAGGATTTAAGCTGGTGCAGGCTTATGCTCAACGAAACAATATTCCATTTGAAGAATTGGAACAGTATCTTGATCTTGTTGCCATAAGCACTGCCGCTGACATCGTTCCTATTTTCGGAGAAAACCGTACGCTTGTTCATTTTGGTTTACAGTGGCTCAATGCCCATCGTCGTCCCGGCATTAAGGCAATATTGGATTTGAGCAATGTTAAAAAAGCGCTTACCGTAAGCGATGTTGTGTTTATTATTGGCCCGCGCATCAATGCTGCCGGTCGTGTTCAGGACGGCAAGCAGGCCGTTGACTTATTGATTTCAGCTAATCGCACGGATGCACTCGGTGAAGGAAAAACTATCAACGATAGTAATACTGAGCGCAGGGAATTGGATGTGCAGATCACACAACATGCCGTTCAGATTATAGAAGATGACTTGCTTTCCTCCAAGCGGAAAAGCATGGTGCTGTTTCATCCCGGCTGGCATAAAGGCGTGATCGGCATTGTTGCTTCGCGCATGACGGATAAATATTACAAGCCTACTGTTATTCTTACGGAGTCAAACGGCTTTGTTACCGGTTCCGCACGATCCGTGAAGGATTTCGATATATACAATGCCATTGAATCATGCAGCGACCTGCTGGAGCAATTTGGAGGACACATGTATGCAGCAGGGTTAACAATGAAACCGGAGAATGTGGAAAAGTTCCAGCAACGGTTTGAAGATGTTGTTTCTTCCACAATAGAAGAACGCATGCTCACGCAGGAAATTGAAATTGATGCCATTATCAACTTGAGTGACATTACGCCTTCCTTTTTCAATGTGCTGAAACAGTTTGCGCCTTTCGGACCCGGCAACATGAGCCCTGTTTTTATGTCGGAGAATGTGCGCGACACCGGCTATTCAAGGATTGTGGGCAACAACCATCTGAAGCTAAACGTTGCACAGGATGAATCAACTCGCCTTCAAGGAATGGATGCCATCGCTTTCCAGGCAGGACATCACTATGAAGTAGTGAAGAGAAAAATTCCCTTTGATATTTGTTACACGATCGAAGAGAATGTTTACAATGAAAAAACGACTCTCCAGTTGAATGTGAAGGATATTCGGGTAAAATGATTTCGCCGAATAACGAATTGAGTACGAATTTACGAATCGCAAAATTCGTAATTCGCTTATTCGTATAGATTCGTTATTCGACGGGATTAATCTTCCTTCTTCGCCAAAGCTGTAAAAAAAGAAGAAATAAGAGAAAGTATAATGCTGAAGAACAAGGCCGTCAAAAAACCATTTACATGAAACCCATGAACCAAATGGCTTGCAATCAGGATGATGAAGGCGTTAATGACAAGCAGGAAAAATCCAAGTGTCAAAATAGTGACAGGTATCGTTAGAATAATAAGTATAGGTTTAAGAAAAGCATTCAGCAATGCCAGCACGGCTGCCACCATCACAGCATCCAACATACTATCAACCGCAACACCCGGCAGAAGATAGGAGGTAATTATAACGGCAACAGCTGTAATTAAAAGTCTCGCAAGAAAATCCATACTAAATCAATGAGGCGTAAAAGTAGAAATAATTGAAAGAAAAAAAGTGTCCGCTACTTCGCTTTCATTTTATTTCCCTTTGCATCATGCGTCACCTCTGCAAGCCCCAATGCTTCCATCAAAGGGGGGATATACATTCCGAAGCGCCCCCGAAGGCCTTTCTTTAGTCCATACCATCCGCCAACAGGATTCTTCGCTGAACGTCCCCATGCCTCAACCGTTCCTTCTTTTGCAGGCTTCTGTTCGTCTGCGCTGCCAAGCTCCATCCAATCATCATGCTTTTTAAGCATGGCATGAAGGTCAGCAAGGCAACGGTAGTCATAAAGCAAAACGGTTTTTCCAACCGTGCATACTAAAACTTCTTTGCCATCCTTTCATCTGTATGCATAGTGTACTCAGAAGATAAAGGCGGTGTTTTAAGCTTCATTGGTTTTTCTTTCGTTCCGATTTTATAGTTCATTTTTTAAATAGATTATTTGTTAAGAATGGTATTTCAATTGCCCTATAATGCCTTCAAATTCCCGGTCGAAAAGTTCTGTTGTCATATTTTATATCAGCTAACTCATTAGCCCCTTCCTTACAATATTGCCGCAACCAATAACTCCGGGTTTAATAAATGTAAAATTCAAAAGTAAGAAGAAGTTCAAAACGGAATTACTTTATTGAATAATATAACAAAGCCTTAAAATTAAGTGCGGCGGCAACGTGCGCACAAACTGCCGGTATTTCTCCGAAAATGTACATCCGTTTCAACGAAACGGATATACGCCTCCGCGAAGCGGATATACGCTTCGTTAAAATGCTTCGACGTGTCCCTTCCTGAAATAGCTTGAC
>PLYJ01000144.1 GCA_003151745.1 Bacteroidota bacterium | reverse complement strand
CATTGTTCGAGCGGAGTCGAGAACGCGCAAACGGGTTAAATAAACGTAATCAACTCATCCGGCAAATGCGGCGTTTCATTAAGCGTTAGTATATTTATTTTGTTTTTAGAAAATAGCAATTGAGAGAATGAAGTATTTTTCATAACTAAATTAAATTCAGCAACTTGTTCTTCATTAACACCTAAAAGATCACCAATGATGGAACTCTTGGTTCCGCCGGAAGTAAATACTCCTACCGTTTCACCACTGCCTATTTCATTTTTAATTTGTTCTATTCCTTTTTTTGTTTGGTTCCTGAAGTCTTTCCATGATTGAACAGATTCATGTTCAAATTGAAATCGTCCGGTAGTATATTCTTTAAAGAACATTTCGAAGATCAATAAGGAGTTTTTCCTTTGCAGTTGCGGATCCGCTCTTACTTCATCGGCTAATTTTTTTGCGTGCGCGTATTGTTTTGTAAAATCATCAAATGCTAATCTTAATGTTTCGTTACCGTGATGTTCATTCAGTTCTTCTAAAAAAACAGGAATGGGTAATTCCAAATTGTTGTCCATAAAAGCACTTGAGAATGCCTCAAACGTTTGTAAATGTCTTTGTAATTTACCGACATATATTTTATCCAATTGGATTTTTTTGGCCACAAAATATTCGCCCAACGCTCTTGATTGAACAATACCTTTTTCCGATAAATTATCATAGTTAGCAGCTCCGTAGGAGGCTTGTCCATGTCGTATTAATATTATTTTGCTCATTTGTTAGCTATTTGTTTCTACTTGTTTTTAACCGCATAGAAACATAGTTTTTTTTATTTTTAAAAGTTTTCTATAGTTCCCGATAAATCGAGAAACATAGAAAAGCTATGTGTAAAAATTTATTTTTCTTTGTTTTACCTTTTTTTCTATGAACCTATGTGGTTTAAAATTTTTAAGGGTTTATTTTTTTACGTTTTGAGCTTTACTAAACTCCTGTATCGTTCTTTTACCTAATTGATACATGTGCACTTCATCCGGACCATCCGCAAATTTCAATGTCTTCGCATAGATAAAAAATCCAGGTAATGGAGTATCCTGTATAAGTCCCATACCACCGTGCGCTTGCATCGCTCTTTCTGTAATCCTTATCAGCATATCCGGACAAACAATTTTTATCATTGCGATCATGTCGGCAGCAACTTTATTACCCACAGTATCCATCATATAGGCTGCTTTCATTGTCAATAATCTTGCCTGTTCAATTTCGCATTTCGATCTGGCGATATCAAAACGAATGCTGCTATACTCTTGTAATATATGTCCGAACGTGGTACGTTCAGTTACACGCTTACACATCAGTTCAAGTGAGCGTTGTGCCATACCGATCATTCGCATGCAATGATGAATTCGTCCCGGACCTAAGCGTCCTTGTGAAATCTCAAAACCTCTGCCTTCGCCTAACAATAGGTTTTCGGCAGGTACCCTTACATTTTCTAATAATATTTCAGCATGTCCTTCCGGAGATGCGAAGTTTCCCAAAATCGATAAAGGTCTTAATATTTTTAAACCTTTAGCATCTGCAGGAACAATGATCATGCTTTGTTGTTGATGTTTTGGAGCAGTAGTATCTGTTTTACCCATCACAATGCAAACCTTAAAATGTGGGTGCATGGCGTTCGATGAAAACCATTTGCGGCCATTTATAACATATTCATCACCATCACGAACGATTGATGTTTCAATGTTTGTAGCGTCAGAAGAAGCCACGGCAGGTTCTGTCATTAAAAATGCAGAAGCAACTTTTCCATCCAACATTGGTTTTAACCATTTTTCTTTTAGTGCAGGAGAAGCATATTTAGCAAACACTTCCATGTTGCCTGTATCAGGTGCGTTGCAATTAAATATTTCCGACGACCATGGTATTCTTCCCATTAACTCCGCCAAAGGAGCGTATTCCAAATTGGTTAAACCTGCAGTTGATTCACCATAAACCTTAGGTAAAAACAAATTCCATAAGCCTTCTTTTTTTGCAAGGTCTTTCAGTTCTTCAATTTTAGGATGCAAGGTCCAATAATTTTCCGGCGTGGCATTATACTTATTTACTTCCGCTTCTATAGGGTATAAATGTTCCTCCATAAAATCGTTAAGCTTTTTTTGTAAGCCTTTTACTTTGTCAGTGTGTTCAAAATCCATTTTTATATTATTTAAAACATTAATAATTGACTGCTACTATGTTTGTTATGGATAGAAATTTAACCACATAGAAATATAGTTTTTTTATTTATTTAAAGTTTACATAGCCTCAATAAATCGAGGAAACAAAGAAAGACTATGTTGAAAATTTATTTTCTATCTTCTCCTTTTTTCCTATGAACCTATGTGGTTAATTTTATTTATTTTAACTTATTCTGAGATCAAAAATCCTCCGTCAGCAACTATTAAACTCCCCGTAACATAACTACCGGAGTCGGAAGCCAACATCAAAGCAACGCTTGCCATTTCATCCGGTTGTCCCATTCTACCAAGTGGCAAGTTTTTATTAATATGTCCAATTATTTTTTCATCGTTCCATAATGCAGAACTGAATTTAGTTTGGATCAATCCAGGACAAATTGCGTTAACACGAATGCCATGTTTTCCCCATTCTTTCGCTTGATTTTTTGTTAGCATAGAAATAGCAGCTTTGCTTGTGGAATATAAACCAAGACCAAAACCGGGCTTTTCGCCTTCAATGGAGCTGATATTAATGATACTACCACCTTTTCTAGATTTCATGCTTGGTAAACATTTATTTGCCAGGTCCCAGGGAGCCTTTACATTGATGTTCATTATTTTATCAAAAGCATCTTCTGCACCATCTTCTATGGCGCCATAAATAGGATTGGTTGCCGCATTGTTTACTAAAATATCAATGCCTCCACAAGTGGCAATTGTTTTTTCAACTAAAGTAGTTCTGCCGGCAGCTTCGCCTACATGACAAGCAATTGCAACAGCCTTTAATCCTGCTGCTTTAAACTCATCAACAACTTTATCACATGCTTCTTGTTTCCTGCTGCTAATAATTACCGTAGCGCCACATTCTGCAAATGCTTTTGCAATAGCCTTTCCAATACCGTTGGAAGATCCTGTTATGATAGCTACTTTACCATCTAAATTAAATTTGTCTTTTATTGTTTTCATATTTTAAAATTTAGTTTCGCCCTCTCCATTGTGTGGAGAGGATTATGGAGAGGGGTTTTAAAACTGTGTATATCCGCCATCAATAAGGATCTCGTCTCCTGTATGATAACTGGATGCGTCGCTCATTAAATAAGCTGCAATGCCTTGAAATTCTTCCGGATTCCCCCATCTTCTTAAGGGTACGCGAGCAATTACTCTTTCATTGAACTTGGTGTTTTCAACAGCTTTTTGAGTCATTTCTGATTCAAACCAACCCGGTAAAATGGTATTCGATGTAATTTTGTATCGTGCCAATTCAACGGCGAGTGCTTTGGATAAGCCATTGACAGCGCTTTTGCTCGCTCCGTAATGTTCGTTACGGGCAGCACCCATTCGTGATGCAGTACTTGATGTTGCAACCAAACGACCAAAGGCATCACCTTTTTTGGCGCGCTCTACCATGTGTTTAGCGGCAACCTGTAAGGTGAGAAATACGCCATCTACATTAATGCTCATCAATTTTTTCCATTCGCTAAATGACCTGTCAATAAAGGAAGAGTCCGTTCCAATAACACCTGCGTTGGCAAAACAGCCGTCTACCCTTCCAAAGGTTTCTAAAGTCGATTGAAAACATTCATTCACTTGTTGTTCGTTGCTTACGTCGCAAACAAAGGCTGCGAATTTGCCAGCACTTCCTGTTGCTTTTAATAATTTGAGTGCCTGTTCGTTCTTCTCTTCGTTCCTTCCCCAGATACAAACATCGCCACCTGATTTGGCTATTCCCATGGCGAAGCCTAAACCGATACCTCCATTGCCTCCGGTGATCAAAGCTACTTTGCCTTTTAGATCAAAAATATTATTTGTTTTTATTGTGCTCATAATTTCTATTCTTTAAATTATATTTTATTCCTAACTATCAAAAAAACAAACAAATAAATTCTCTGTGTTTCTCCGTGACCTCTGTGCCTCCGTGGTAAATTTTCTTAACCCTTAATAAAATCCTTCTCTAAATATTTAGGATTGGGATACGTGTAAAAACCCTCTCCCGACTTAATTCCAAGTTTACCTTTGTCCAAAAAGTTTTCCTTAATATATTTTGCATTTTGTTGTGAGACTTCATTTTGAATTCCTTTGCTCACATGATACATCGTGTCAAGTCCAACAAAATCACAGGTTGCCAGTGGACCCATTTTTGTTCTGGAATTTACCATCCATGCTCTGTCAATATCCTGAATACTTGCAACATCATTCGCTCTTAAATTACAAGCGCTGGCTAACCAGGGGATGAACATGGCGTTGTAAATATATCCCGAATTTTCTTTTTTTAAAACGATGGGGATCTGTTGAATAGATTTTGCAAAGTCGACTAATAGTTCAACAACTTGTTTCTCTGTTTTTGGATTGGGCATTATGTCAACGATCACTGCTCTAAAAACATCATGAAAATGCAATCCGCAAAATAAGTTGGCTCTGCCGGTTTCTTCGGCAAAAGTGGAAGGCAATAGGGAAGAAGTATTGGTTGTGAAAATAGTATCCTTTGGGCAAAGTGCTCCGAGTTGTAACCACACTTTTTTCTTTATATCAATATCTTCAATAACAGATTCACTAATTAGATCAGGGTTCTTAGTTGCCTCGTTGATATCAGTAGTATAGGATATTCTTTTTAATATTTCTTCTTTATTTTCTTCAGCTATTTTTTTACCTTCTATTAAGAATTTTGTAAAGCTGTTTAAAAGGGTTTTTGCAGAGGTTTCAAAATCAGGTAGTATGTCATAAACAATAACATTGTAATTATTCATTGCGCAATTCAAAGCTATTCGCATTCCCATATTTCCACCACCAACAATGGTAATATTTTTTATGTCTTTTATTGTTTTCAAATGGGGATTGATTTTCAAAAAATACGTAGAATTGAAAAAAGAATAAAACGAAAATGACGCAGAAAGTTAAGATTTATAAAGATTTTTTTTATCCTTTTTTTTCATAATTTACTGCGTCATCTGCGTTCGATTTTATAAAATGCTTAATTTATTTAGTCAATATTTTATAATTTTTGTAATCGAAATGCTTTGTCATCTTTCTAAAATTAAAAGTAAAGTCGGGCCAAAGTGTTGGTACACGTCCGAACTCATCTTTATACCAACTTTCGCATCCGCCTTTTAACCAAACGGTATTCTCCATTTTTTTTGTTAGCCCTTCATTAAATTTATTTTGAGCTTCTTCTTTTACTTCAAAACTTTTTACACCATTTTTCTTGATGTATTTTAATCCATCCATCACATAATTAGCTTGAGATTCTATCAAATGGATCAATGAGGTATGACCAATTCCGGTATTAGGGCCTGTCATAATAAACAAGTTAGGAAAACCTGTCATTGTGGTTCCTAAATGCCCACTAATGCCTTTTTTTGCAATCACACTACTCAATAACAAACCTTTACTTCCTACTATTTTAACAGCCGCATATGGGTTGGTAGCCTTAAATCCTGTTGAATAAATAATAACATCAACGGGTATTTCTTTTCCTGCAGTAGTGGTGATGCTGTTTTTATTTACTTGCGCAACACCATCAGTGATCATGTGTACATTTTCTCTGACAATGGCTTTATAATAGAAGTTGGAAATTAAAATCCGTTTGCAACCCATAGTATAGTTGGGTATCAAAGCTTTTAGCTTTTGCGGATCTTTGATCGTTTTTGTTAAATATTTAACGGTTCCCTGCGAAACCATTTTTAATAGGTTAGGGTATTTCGTGAATGCAATTACACGTAATTCTTTTAACCAATATAGTTTTTCACGGTATAACCAGTGAGTGAAAGGGATGGTTTTGAAAAGTTTTCTTTCCCATGGTTTAAAAGGCCTGTCGGGTTTTGGTAATATCCAGTTGGCGGTACGTTGAAACAATTCTAGGTTTTTTACAATAGGGGCGATCTCCGGAATGAACTGAATGGCACTGGCTGCAGAACCGATAACAGCAACATTTTTTCCTTTCAGATTAATATTATGTTTCCATCTTGCAGAATGAAATGTTTCACCTTCAAAATTCTCTATACCTTTAAAATCAGGATAAGAAGGAATATTTAAACCACCTGTAGCAGCGATCAAAAACTTCGTTTTAAATTTCCCGCTTTCCTGAGTATCTATTTCCCAGGTGCCTTCATCATCATTATATTCAGCCCCGATAACTGTAGTGCCTAATTTTATATGGGATTCGATATCGTATTTTTTTGCGCAATGTTTAATATAATTATTCAATTCCGGTTGATCAGGAAAAACTTTTGTCCAGTCATACGATTCAAAAGAGAAAGAATATAAATGAGATTCAACATCACATTGTGCCCCTGGATAACTATTAATATACCAGGTCCCACCAAGTTCTTTTTCTTTTTCGATAATGGTGAAATTATTCATGCCTGCTTGCTTAAGCTTAATAGCCATGCAAATCCCTGAATAACCTGTGCCGATAATAATTACTTCTTTTGTTTCCATAATACTTTTATATAATTCTTAAATACTCAGTAGTTAAAATAGAACGCAGATGACACGGATAGTTATGATTAAATAAGATTTTTAAAATCGTTAAGGTTTTCTAATAATAATTTTTTTTTACTATCGCTGTTTTTCCTCTTTGTAATTATGATTGTTACTGCAGCTTCTATTAATTTTATTTTTTTATCATTTTTTTTCTTAAAGATCATAAAAATTTGCGTTCCATTTCACCTTTACTTCGTCACCAATTTATATTTACTTGGATCGAATTTGCTTGTCATTTTTCTGAATTTAACAGTAAAGCCAGGCCATAAAATAGGGTTTCTACCTTGATCATCCTGATACCAGCTAATACAGCCTCCAGATTGCCATACGGTCGTTTTCATTTTTTCCTGAACATAGTCATTGAATTCTTTAGATACCTCTTCTTTTAAATTCGCACTCTTAATATTTTTCTTCAAAAGATATTTGATACCTTGAATTACATATGCAGCTTGCGATTCAATTATGTGGATCATAGAAGTATGTCCAACACCGGTGTTTGGCCCTGTCATAATAAACATATTCGGAAATCCCGGAACTGTTGTACCCAAATAGCCTTCTACATTTTTTTGCCAAACATCATTTAAAGATTTCCCTTCATTTCCAACAATATTGATAGTACAAAGTAATTTCGTTGCTTTAAATCCGGTTGCATAAATGATGGCATCCACCTGAACTTCTTTTCCGCTTTTTGAAACAATACTGTTTTTAGTTACATGATCAATACCATCAGTGATCACTGTTACATTCTCTTTAATAATTGCCGGATAATAATTGTTTGCCAATAAAATTCGTTTACAACCCATGGTATAAGTGGGGATCATTGCCTTTTGAAGTTCCGGGTCTTTAATAAATTTGCGCAATTTTTTCTCTAGCGGTTCTGATATCAATTTTAAAAGTTTTGGAAATTGTACAAATGCAACAACGCGCGTTTCTTTACCCCAATACAAACCTTCTCGATATATTTTTCGTGCTATCGGCAGAGAAACAAATAGTTTTCTTTCCCATGCTTTGAACGGCCTGTCGGCTTTTGGCATGATCCAGTTAGGCGTACGTTGAAAAAGAAATAAGTTTTTTACCAGGGGAACAAGTTCAGGAACAAATTGAATTGCGCTTGCTCCGGAACCAATTACTGCAACATTCTTGTCTTTAAAATCAAAACGATGATCCCAAATGGAAGAGTGAAATTTGGTACCTTCAAATATTTCCATTCCCTTGATCTCCGGATATGCAGGGTCGTTAAGCGCTCCCGCTCCCGTTACTAAAAACTTGGTTTTGATCTGTTCATTATTATTGATAGTAACTAACCATAAACCTTCTTGTTCATTAAAAACAGCGGATGTTACTGCGGAATTTACTTTTGCATGCGGCGCTAATTTGTATTTAGAAATGCAATGTTTTATATATACATTCAATTCTTTTTGTTGCGGAAATGTTCTGGACCAATCATAAGGCTCAAATGAGAAAGAATATAAGTGCGACTGCACATCACAAGCAGCACCCGGATACGTATTGATATACCATGTTCCGCCCAATTCATCTTCTTTTTCAAGAATTGTAAAATTGTCGATGCCTGCTTCTTTCAATTTGATCGCGATACATACACCTGAATAACCTGAACCAACAATAACTACTTCTTTCGTTTCCATAAATTGATTTTTTATTGATTGTGAATTGGAAAATTATAAGATCTTAAAATTAAAAATTTATAAAATAATTAATTTGTTAAATATACTTCTTAATTTTTCATTTTTTTATTTTCTTGCTTTTGCAGCCTGTTTCTGAACCATGCTCTTGTAACCCATAGCAATTACTTTTATTACCGTTGTTGGGAAAAGGCGCTTCACAGAAAATAGAACTTTAGCAGAAAAAGGATGAATAATATAGAATGTTTTTTTACCGGCTTCGGTCAATACTTTTTGAGCAACTTCTATTGGTTCGATACCCGATTTATCCACCATTTTTTGTCCGGCTTCTTTTTGAGCTTGATTTCCGCGGCTGTGTTGCATTACATTTGTTTTGAAAAATGTAGGACATACCACAGAAACACCAACACCCTCACCTTTTAATTCTCCATAAATGGTTTCAGAAAGCGATACTACTGCGGCTTTCGTAACATTGTAAGGCGACATAGACGGAAGATTCGCAAACGACGCAGCACTTGCAATATTGATGATATGTCCTGATTTTTGTTGTTTCATAACAGGTACAAAATTATGACAACCAAAAATAACCCCCATCTGATTGATACCTACTATCCATTTCCAATTTTCAACAGCATATTCTCCAAAAACTCCGCCATCGCCAACACCTGCGTTGTTTACCAACAGGTCAATTCCACCTGTTGCAGCTAAATATTCTTTTGCAACCGTTGCGTATCTGTCACTATCGGCAACATCCAATTTGTAAATTATGGATTTTCCACCTGCTTTTTCTATCATTGCAGCAGTTTCATTTAAACCGGCTTCGCTGATATCCGCTATACCTATGGTCCAACCATTGTCTGCCAATTCAGTACTTAATACTCTCCCTAAGCCTCCTCCGGCTCCGGTGATGAATGCCCTTTTTTTAGGGTATGCTTTGCTTAGTTTGTAGCTTGTTGATGACATGGCTTATTGTTTTAGGGTTAATTGTAAAGCAATATTCCGAAGAATAAATTACTAAAGAATTAACTTGGGTTACTTTCTGAAAAATTAAGGCTTTACTATAATGCATAGAGGAAATGGAATGGCATAGAGAATAAATAAAATTATACTTTATTATAAATCCTTTGTGTTCTTATTGTCTTAGTGGTTATTTTTATTTTTTCACTTTTGTGATTCTTTTTCTGATCCTGCTTAGGGATTGGCTCTTAACTCCCAAATAAGATGAAATGTTTAGTAGAGAGGTTCTTTGGAAGATCGTCGGAAAACTTTTTATTAATTCTAAATATCGTTCTTCGGGAGTATTAAAAATAAAACTTTCGGCTCTTGAGTTAGAGCCTCTGTAGTATGCTTCTGCTATGATCCTTCCAAAATGCTCCCATTGATGTGATACCTTGTAAAGCTTTTTCAGATCTTCACCACTCATTCTGAAAATTTCAGAGTCTTCCAAAGCTTCAACATAATAATTACAAGGCTTTTCCTCATTGAAAACTAATAGTGAAACCATGAATTCATTTTCCTGAAAGAAAAACACATTGATCTCATTGCCCGTTTTAGGTTCAATATAGTAGGATCTGAAAAGCCCTTTTACAATGAAGTTCAGATCTTTTCCATAACTACTTTCTAAACTGGCAGTTTCTCCTTTTTTGATATCGACTCTTGTGAATAATCTTTCAGCCAAGGCAAAATGCTCCTCATTGATGTGAGCAGCATAAAATAATACTTGTTTTAAATTTTCAATAGTTGCCATTAAAAGGTCTTAAAAGGAATTCTATGTTGCCCTGTAATCAATACACAAGTTTACGCATTTTTTTAATTTTAATCGTAAATTGCAGCCTTAATTATAACAAAAATGAGCATCCTGAAAATTGAATCTGTTTTATTAGATTCTAACATATCCAAAGAATTAAAAAATATTGCCGAAAAAGTATATAACCAGCAGCGTATATCTTTTGAAGAAGGAGTATTGCTTTTTGAAAAAGGAGAGCTTGGTTATTTGGGTTCTTTGGCCAATTATATTAGGGAAAAGAAGAATGGCAACAACGTTTATTTCAATCGTAATTTTCACATTGAACCAACCAATATCTGTGTATTTGATTGTAAATTTTGCTCCTACTCCCGTTTGCTGAAACAAAAGAGTGAAGCATGGGAATTATCAGAAGAGCAAATACTGGAACTTGTTAGTAATTACAAAGGTAAACCAGTTACAGAAGTACACATTGTGGGCGGTGTTCATCCCAAGATGGGATTGATGTATTTTGCCAATCTGATTAAGAAAATAAAAACAATTCTTCCTGACATTCATGTGAAAGCTTTTACAGCAGTGGAGTTAGAGTATATGTGCCGCAAAGCAAAAGTAAATTACGAAGAAGGATTAAGGATTTTAAAAGAACATGGACAAAATTCATTACCGGGTGGTGGCGCTGAAATTTTTGATGAAACCATTCGTAAAGAAATTTGTGAGGATAAATGCACTTCAGCTGAATGGTTGGAGATACATGAAACAGCGCACAAATTAGGCATGCCATCCAATGCAACCATGTTGTACGGACATGTTGAAAAATTTGAGCACCGCATTGATCACATGAATCGCTTGCGAACATTGCAAGATAAGACAAAAGGATTTAATACGTTCATCCCTTTAAAATTCCGTAACAAGGACAATCAAATGAGTCATCTTGCAGAATCGAGTGTAATCGAAGATTTACGTAACTATGCTGTATCGCGCATTTATATGGATAATTTCAATCATATAAAAGCTTATTGGCCAATGATAGGACGTACAACTGCTCAGTTGTCATTATCATTTGGCGTAGATGATATTGATGGAACAATTGACGATTCTACAAAAATATACACGATGGCCGGTTCCGAAGAGCAATCGCCGGCTTTAACTACTCAGGAGTTAGTAGAGATGATCAAACAGGTGAACCGTACACCGATTGAGCGCGATACGCTCTATAATGTAATTACGGATTACAGTACTTATGATTTTAGTAAGGAAGTTTCTTTAGTTTAAAGTTAGAAAGTTTAAAGTTGAAAAGTTAGCTGAGTGTTGTTCAGGGCAACACGCATTATAAATT
>PLYJ01000053.1 GCA_003151745.1 Bacteroidota bacterium | reverse complement strand
GTGAATATCATAGAATTCAGGTATCCCTACCGGACGCTTTATATATTAGCACTGTCAGGTTGGGAAACCTGGCAGCACAGCAATGCCATGTTATTGCTAGTGCCTACTGCTCCGGACGATGGTAACACTCTAGTATAGTGTAGGATTTATCTTCATCGCCAAAGTCTGCAACCCAACCCCATGACCCATACGAGTTAAATTAATAATCTTTCCATTCTCTGGATTTCTCATTATTTTTAATTGTCCATTGCTGATTTCAAAAATATTATACGTGCTTATTATTGATCTTTGGGATTTGCCGCATAAATCTATAACATTTGCATTTTTTGCTTCTATGTCATTCATTGTTTTTAGGTTTTAGTTTATATATTATAATTCTTTATCAATAATATCATATCTATTTGGATATTTCCTTTTTAGTATGTCTTTTATCGTTCCATTTTCAACATGTTGCAGAAAATCATCTTTGCTCTTTAATTTTAAAGTCCTCGTACAATGGCTCATTACAGTATTAGGTTCAAACCCCACTTTGGCAGCAATTTCCTTACAAGCAGTTGTGTAATACCCTTTCCCATTATTTTGTATGGATTTAATTACAGGCATTATCTGTTCTACAAGAACATCACTCATACCTCGTCCTTTTTTATTTGAATGATTGGATTCTGTTGGAAGCTGGACAACGCTTTTGATTATAGGTATAGTAATTTTCGAGGAGAATGTTGTTATTGGTTCAATTTGAAAAATACTGTCATCTGTTACTAAATTATCTCTTGTGAATATTTTGAAAACATTAATCCTAGTTTGAAATGGTAAAGATTTAAGAACGCTCGTCAATTCTTCGTGGTCTTGCTCAATAATAATGATAAGTTCAGGATTACTGTCAACTATTTCACTTACAGTTTTAAATACTTCTCTCTTGCCGTTTGAAATCAATAAAGCATTTTTAAAAGGGTCTGTATTTATTTCTTTTTCAAAATAGCTTTTCAATGATTTTTTGGTATCCGAGTGATTAAGTGCCGATTTAAACTTTGTCACTTGGGGAACTATATGTTCGTAAACATTGTGATTGGAGATTTCAATTTCAATAATGAACCACTTATCGTGTTTAAAGTCAATTATAAAACCATCTGGAATTGTCCCAATACCAGTTGCTGTTTTTATTTTTTGTTTGGTAAATAAAAGAGAATTTTCGCCAAATAAATGCTTGTATTGGCTAAAAACAATTTTTTCAAATTCGCTTTCTTTCCCGTGAAAGTCGGTCTCAATGTATTTTACTCCATCCTTAATTAGAATATCCATAGTCGTCAGTTTTTAATTATCGGTAAACGTAATTAGTACGCCATAGCATTAACATAACCGTTGTACTACAGAACAAATATCCTAACTAATACCTCCATATCCTAACACAATTTCATATTTCAGCCCAAAGCTTAAAGAAAAGACGCACTTTCTTTCAAAGACATGATCATTCCTTTGAAAGGAATGAAAAAACCACGAAAGGCTTTGGATTTCACCGGTTTTGAACACGGCCTGGAAAAATGTGTTGTTTTTTTAAGAAACAGTGGTTTCTCAAAAAAAAGAGATGATTTTTTTTAAAATATTGATGATTCCCAAAAAAAGTCGTTATCTATTTTAAAAAGTCGTTATCTTTTTTGAATATTCTTTTAAAAAAAGAGTAAGAAAAAACCATCTATACGATTTCATATATGCCTGATTGATGAAAAAAGACACATTTAAAACGCAATGCTTCATTTTATACCAAATTTCGATGGTTGGAATGTTGTAAGAAATTTGGCTTATTAATCATATTAACAAATGGCTTTTGGGAATGACTTCCATATAAGGCAAAAAGGCAACCGTCAACATTCAATTGGGCTTGTTCACAGGTTCTTTCGCTTTAGCAAGATATTCCTCAGCCTTCTCTTTGTTGCCCATGAACTTGTAGGTCATGCCAATCATGTTATACGTTCCGGGAAACTTTTCTTTATCCTTTTCATATTCGAGGGATTGAAATAAATAGGTAAGAGCGCTTTCGTAATCACCGATAATGCCATAGCAACTGCCCAGGTTTTGCAACGCATCAGCATAGCGCGGATCCCAGCGTATGGCTTCTTTCAATAAATCCATTGCACCGGCATAATTTTTTCTTCTGAATAAAATGGTTGCTTTATTGTTCATGGCTTTGGTATCATGGCTGTTGATGCTGAGAGCCATGTCATAGTATTTTAAAGCGCTGGCTGTGTCATTCATTACATCATACGTTCTGCCCATATCCCTGTATGCATCAAAGCTTGCGGGATATAGTTCGACGGCGCGTTTAAACTCTTCAATGGAATGGTTATATATAGCGATACGCTTTATCGAATCGGGTTCGTCTTTGGCGATCACGTTCTTTAATTCAATGGCGACTAAATAATGGCATCTTGAACTGTTGGGAGAATCCTCCACACCAGACAAATACAATGCGTAATTGCTTTTCCATACCGGTATCCTGTCAATAGTTTTAAAAGAATAGAGAGCGAGCAGTATAAATACGACAATAAAAGGTTTGCTGTTTGCCTTTATAAAATCTGTAAGCTTCAAAATTTTGACCTCCCCCTCCCCTGCTTTAAATATCCCGGCAAGCAATACAGCAACTACCAGGCAAAAACCCAAAGAAGGAAGATAAAGCAGGCGGTCTGCCATCACTGTTCCGATAATGATAAAGATGTTTGACACGATGGCAATAGTGAAGAGATAATAAAAGATGCTAAAGGACACTACATCCTTTTTTCTTATTTTATAAACAGCATATATGGCTATGGCAAGGTATATCGCAAATGAAATAAGTACACGGTAATCCGTAAACTTTAATATAGTAATTTCATTGATGGAGTAATCCATCGAGAGATGAGAAGGAAAAACGAGAAGGAGCAAATATCTTCCAAGCACATAGATGGCAGTGCTGATGCGGCTAAGAAAATCAGGGGCGCTTACCAATACATTATCAAGCGCAACAACGGCTTTTGTATGTATAACACCGTGAAGCACAGATGCTCTTATGGCTATATAAATGAGAGAGACAACAAAAAGAGGTATGATAGTTTTTAGCGATCTGCCAAAACGAATATCTTTGAAAACAAACAGCAGTAAAGGGATGACGACGAGCAGTGTGAGTGCGCTTTCCTTAGCCATGAGCGCAAGAAAGAAGGCAACAGATGAAAAGATGATCTTAATAACTCTACGTGTTTGTATATAATCAAGAAGCCAGTTAATGCTGGCAATGATTAAAAGAAAAGAAAGTATCTCATCCCCGCTTTTAATATTCGCCACCACTTCCGTATGCACAGGATGAGCCATGAAGAGCGTCGCTGCGATGAATGAGATGAGAAAGTTATTTTTAAAAAGGCGGCAAAGAAGATTGAATAAAAGAAAGCCCGTCAGCGCATACAGCAATATATTAATGAAATGCGCGACAGCGGGATTATCAGGAGAAAAATTCCACTCCACAGCAAACATGACCAGCGAAAGCGGGCGATACAGCTCGTCATTGCTTGCCCAATAACCATAACGATAGGAAGTTTTAAGCAAAGTGCCGATGCCGCTCAATCCCTTCTGAACGATATAATTTTCTTTAATAGTGGAATAATCATCCAGCGTATAAGCATAATTTATTGTTCCTATATAAAGCAAAAAGCCAAAAGCAGCAACAATTAATCCAAGGGATAATTTTAAGTTGAATCCGGTGGGGTTTTTCTTTTCTTCCTTCCGAATGACTGTTTGCTTCTCTTTTTCAATTTTTTCTTTTCGCGTTAGCTTTTTCTGTTGTGCCATAAATTGGTGCGTTTTGGAGATGGTTAAAGGTATTAATTACGGCATAATATTTATTCAATGAGTGTTTTTTATGGAATTTATTCAGAAAGAACTTACTTTGCTCGCTGATTACTGGAAATGTTATTTAAAATATGACTGTCGAAGAACGATTAGAAAATATTTACGCTGAATTAAAACCGTTCAATGCTGCACTTGTTGCAGTGAGCAAAACACATCCCGCCGAAATAATCAGGGAAGCATATAATTCAGGACAAAGAATTTTCGGAGAAAACCGTGTTCAGGAACTGCTGCCAAAACAGGAAGCGCTGCCAAAAGATATTCAATGGCATCTCATAGGCCACCTTCAGACAAATAAGGTAAAGCAAATCGCCTCTTTCATTTCACTCATTCATTCTGTGGACAGCTTAAAGCTATTGCAGGAGATTAATAAAGAAGCTGTAAAGAATCAACGCATGGTTGATTGCCTGTTGCAAATATATATTGCCAAAGAAGAAACAAAATTCGGACTTAACTTTGAAGAAGCAGAAGCGCTGCTTGCTTCTGATGCATTTAAATTATTGAAGAGCATTCGCATCACCGGCCTGATGGGAATGGCAACCTTGACAGATAATCAGCAACAAGTAAGAAATGAATTCAAATCGCTCAAAACTTTCTTCAATAAACTTCAAACTTCAAACTTCAAACTTCAAACTTTGTCCATGGGCATGAGCAACGATTACAAAATCGCGCTGGAAGAAGGCAGCAACATGGTTCGCATTGGCACGGCTGTTTTTGGAGAAAGAGATTATTCTAAAAATACATGACAGCTTACAATGGAATCTTATTTGCCCTTCTCACTACGCTCTCCTGGAGCATTGGTCTTTTTCCATTTACCCAGGCGGCAAGGCGGATGGGTTCCAATGTGCTCAACCATTTCCGGCTTCCGCTTGCAACGCTCTTACTTGCAATTACTGCCTTCATCATTGATTCTGCAGCATTAGCTGATCTGTTCCGTTGTTTCGTTCCGCAGGCATGGTTGTGGTTTGCCCTTTCGGGAATTGTAGGACTGACACTTGGCGATTACTTTGGCTTTTCTATGTATGCCATTCTCGGCGCGCGCATTGGAAGTGTGCTTGCTACGCTTGCTCCCCCTGCAACCCTTGTCCTCGCCGCTCTTCTCATTGATGAACGAATGAATGTTACAGGCATCATTGGAATTTTTATTACGATAATAGGTGTAATAAGTATCAGTTTAGGGCGAAGAGAACGTGTTAAAATTCCTGATCATGGTCATGGATCAATTGCAAGCGGAATTATCTTCGGTGTATTGTCTGCCTTCTGCCAGGGAGCCGGATTGGTAATGGCGAAGAAAGGCATAGCAGCGCTCGATGCGCAATACAAAGTTATTTCTCCCGTGCATCATACATTCATGCGCGTGGTTGCTGCTACATTGTCGTTATATATTTTTTCTTTAATAAGCGGGCAACTGAAAGGAGTTATCTCAGGTATTAAGAAAAGTGATAAAGCTACCATCAGGTATGCCATTGCAGGAACGATGTTCGGACCTTTTATCGGTGTCAGCCTTTCTCTTTATACCATTACTCTGATAGACGTAGCAGTTGCACAAACTATTTTTTCACTTATGCCTGCCATCGTAATGCTCATATCCTTCTTCTTTTTCAAAGACAAAATATCGTTGCAATCTGTTATCGGCGCTATAACTGCAATAGGCGGAGTAGTGATATTAATATGGCGCAATGAAGTAACTGCATGGGTAAGCAGTCATTTACTTAAATAAGCAGCTATATATTATTCATTGATAAGAAAAGATTCCAGCGCGAGACGGTAAGAATCCATTCCAAAGCCTGCAATTATTCCTTTACAGTTTTTTGCCATCAGGGAAACATGACGATACTCTTCACGGGAATATACATTGGAGATGTGCACTTCAATAACAGGAGTTTTAATGGCGGCAATTGCATCTGCAATCGCAACGGATGTATGCGTGTACCCACCGGCATTCAGAATGATGCCGTCTGAGTTAAAACCAACTTCATGCAATTTGTTAATGATCTCCCCCTCCACATTACTTTGAAAATAATCAATCTCTATGACAGGAAACTTCTCCTTTAAGGTTGAAAAATACTCTTCAAAACTCTTATTGCCATAAACCCCGGGTTCACGCTTGCCCAGTAGATTGAGATTAGGTCCGTTGATAATGATGATTTTCATTCCGAAAACATTTTCCTTTCTATTTCGTTAACTTATAAACGATGGAAAGGCAAAAATGCAACATAATCTTCAAATCAGCACATTTTTAAATCTTCAAGTCAATTTAAAATGAGCTGGAAATCATTCATCATCGGTTACAAATCATATCTGAAGCTGGAGCGTTCTCTTTCTGAAAACTCAATAGAAGCCTATCTTCACGATGTGGAAATGCTTGATCATTATTTCGATTTCACCAAGCTGAAGATAGCTCCTTCAGAAGTAAAGTTAAATCACCTGCAAAGTTTTATCACCTGGGTTAATGAAGTTGGGTTGAGTGCCCGAAGCCAGGCAAGGATAATAAGCGGCATTAAAAGTTTTTATAAATACCTCTTGCTTGAAAACCTCATCATCAATGACCCTTCGCAGCTTATCGAAACACCACGCCTCGGCAGAAAGCTTCCCGACACTTTAAGCATTGAAGATATAAATACACTCGTCTCGGCAATTGATCTAAGCAAACCGGAAGGCACACGTAATAAAGCCATCCTTGAAACACTTTACAGTTGCGGCTTGCGAGTCAGCGAACTTGTCAACCTGAAAATCTCCAACCTGTATCTCGATATTGGTTTCGTAAAAGTGAATGGCAAGGGAGACAAGGAAAGATTAGTCCCTATGGGAAGTGTGGCCATAAAGCAGATTAAGATTTATATGGATACCATCCGTTGTCATCTTGATATAAAACCGGGCCATGAAGATGTGGTTTTCCTCAATCGCAACGGAAGAAAGCTGACGCGGGTAATGATATTCACCATCATAAAACAGTTAGCAGCAAGAATCGGGCTTAAGAAAAAGATAAGCCCGCATACATTTCGTCATTCATTTGCAACGCACCTTATAGAAGGCGGCGCTGACCTGCGCGCTGTGCAGGAAATGCTGGGACATGAATCCATCACCACTACCGAAATCTATACTCACCTCGACCGCGACTACTTGCGAAGTGCGATCATTCAGTTTCATCCCAGAGCTTAGTGATTTTCATCAAAATTTAATTATTTTAACAAGAGTTTGATAAAAATCATGGTCGGAGTCGGGGAATCCTACCCCGGATGCGTCGGCTCCGGCATAGGATTCCGTGATAATTTTCAAAGATTTACATACGCCCTACTTCAAACTCCATGCTTTAATTTTACTTTTGCGGACAAATAATAATATCCTATGAGCAATATTTTAAACATACTTGCGCGGCAAATACTTGATTCACGCGGCAATCCTACGGTTGAGGTTGATGTACTTACCGAGAATGGCGTGATTGGAAGAGCTGCCGTTCCATCAGGCACTTCCACCGGCGTGCATGAGGCAGTTGAGCTGCGTGATGGCGATAAGAAAAAATACCTGGGGAAAGGTGTGTTGAAGGCCGTATATAATGTGAACAAGGCGATTGTTGAGGAACTGCGCGGCGTTTCTGTTTCAGAGCAAAGCGTGATTGATGAGAAGATGATTAACCTGGATGGCACTGATAACAAATCCAACCTCGGAGCTAATGCCATACTCGGTGTTTCGCTGGCAGCGGCAAAAGCAGCGGCAATTGAAACAGGGCAACCACTTTATAGATATGTGGGCGGAGTGAATGCAAACATGCTGCCTGTGCCCATGATGAATATTCTGAACGGCGGTTCGCATGCCGACAACAGCATAGACTTCCAGGAATTTATGATCATGCCAATCAAAGCTGAATCGTTTTCTGAATCACTGCGCATGGGCGCTGAAGTGTTTCATCACCTGAAAGCAGTTTTGAAAAAGCAAGGACTGTCCACCAACGTAGGCGATGAAGGCGGTTTTGCTCCCAATCTTAAATCGAATGAGGAAGCTATTAAAATGGTTTTGCAGGCAATTGAAACAGCAGGCTATAAGCCGGGAGTTGATATATACATTGCTTTAGACCCTGCTGCTTCTGAGTTCTATGATGCTGAGAAGAAAAAATATGTTTTTAAAAAATCATCAGGAGATGAACTAAGCAGCGCTGAGATGGTAAATTACTGGGAAGACTGGATCAGCAAATACCCCATTGTTTCCATCGAAGACGGGCTTGCAGAAGATGATTGGAACGGATGGAAACTGATGACTGATAAAATCGGAAAGAAAATTCAACTCGTAGGCGATGATCTTTTTGTTACGAATGTAAAACGCCTGCAGGAGGGCATTGATAAAGGAGTTGCCAACAGCATACTCGTTAAAGTAAATCAAATCGGCACTTTGACAGAAACTATTAATGCTGTAGCCCTTGCTAAAACGCATTCATATACATCTGTCATGAGCCATCGTTCCGGCGAAACAGAGGACAGCACGATTGCCGATCTCGCAGTTGCACTTAGCACGGGTCAGATTAAAACAGGCTCGGCATCACGTTCTGACAGGGTTGCAAAGTACAACCAGTTGCTGCGCATCGAAGAAGCATTAGGAGATTCTGCTATATTTGGCAGCAAATTCTTTCAATACGTTAAATAATTAAATCAACACATCCTTGCCTGATCTTTTAATCGTATATGTACAAAGCATAACTTTACATGGAACCTGAAGAACTTAATAATACAAACGAAGGCAATCCTCCTCCTCCTGAAAGGCGGCGAAGAAAAGTCCACAGAAGATCACATAAGGTTTGGTATAAACGACGGAGAGTAAAAAGGGGGGGTGAAATAATACTTTGGGTTATCATTTTGGCAGCCTTCATCACCAGCTTGTTTTTGGTTTGGCCCGAGGTGATGAAGAGCACGAACTCCTCAGGCAAAACAAAGTGACGGGGAATGTCCTTTTTCATTTAGAACCATGTTATTTCTGTTTTATCTAATAAATAGATAAATTCGCGCAGTAAAAAATAATAGAACAGTCTCATTAATAATGAAAGCAGATAAGCTGAAAGAAAAGTTTGCAAAAGCCGCGCTCCCCATGTCGGGCGAACTGAAGGATTTCATAAAGGAAAATGGTTCGGTGGTAATAGGATCATATACCATCGAACAAGTTTATCTTGGCATGAAGGGCATGATAGGCATGGTTACAGAAACCAGCAAGCTCGACCCTGATGAAGGAATCCGTTTTCGCGGCTATTCCATTCCTGAATTGATGCAGAAACTTCCTAAAGCAGCGGGCGCAGCAGAACCATTGCCGGAAGGAATTTTTCACCTGATGCTTATAGGGGAGATGCCAACGGAGGACGATGTTACGAACGTCAGCAATATTTGGGCAAGACGAAGCAACGTACCCAAGCATGTGTTCGATCTGCTGGATGAATTGCCTGTCACCACTCATCCCATGACGCAGTTCACCTGCGCTATTATGGCATTGCAGACTGAAAGCGTATTTGCAAGCGCATATCGTAAAGGGATCAATAAAAAAGAGTATTGGGATCCTATGTACGAAGATGTGATGAACCTCATTGCCCGTCTTCCCCGCATTGCAGCGTATATCTATCGCAGAACATACAAGAACAATGTACATATAGAACCCGATCCAAAGCTTGACTGGGCTGCCAACTTTGTCCACATGCTTGGCTTTGATAATTACGACATGAAGCGACTCATGCGCCTCTATCTAACCATCCATGCTGACCATGAAGGAGGAAACGTTTCTGCACATGCCACGCATCTTGTAGGTTCCGCATTAAGTGATGCTTATCTCAGCTTCGCCGCAGGCATGAACGGCCTTGCAGGGCCTTTGCATGGGTTGGCAAACCAGGAAGTGGTGCGCTGGATATTAGACCTGAAAGCATATTACGGCGGCATGCCCTCAAAGGAACAGATTGAAGAATACGTTCATAAAACTTTAAGCGAAGGAAAAGTTATTCCCGGCTATGGACATGCTGTGCTGCGCAAGACCGACCCGCGGTTTATTGCACAAATGCAATTTGCAAAAGAGAATATGCCTGATGATGAAAACTGCCGCATAGTACACATGCTCTATGAAGTAGTGCCTGATCTGTTGTCGCGCATACATAAAATTAAAAACCCGTGGCCAAACGTAGATGCTCACAGCGGTGCGCTGCTCATACATTATGGCATGGTGGAATATAATTTCTATACAGTGCTGTTTGGTGTATCGCGTGCTTTAGGCGTGCTTTCTTCGCTTTTGTGGGACAGGGCTCTGGGTCATCCGTTAGAGCGGCCGGGTTCAGTAACCAGCGAAGGCATGAAAACACTGGCTGCGAAAAAAGCTACTGCAAACTAAGCTTCATTTACGAATATGAAATAGTACGAATATACGAATCGCTCCGTTTGCAGATTAGTATTAATCCGTCCGCTCTCCGATTTTAATTGAAGAAAACAAAACAGGCAGGTTGGGAAACCTGCCTGCACAAAAATGAATTTAAAAAAAGAGGGGGTTAGATGGCTGTACTCTTTCACCTACCAACAANNCCCCCTTTTTAAAAATTTCATTAATAATTATGTTATGCGAATACTCTACTCTCGCTATGAAATGTCATCTTCATTTTTTACTGCGTCGGTCATATTCCGCTGTCCACTCTTTCACAATTTCAGGAAGTCTGTCCACAACTTCTTTTCCGAATAATGCTTCTGATAACAAACCCATGTGAAGCATGTCGCAAATTCGACACAGATATGATCTACCTTGTTTCCACCATGTGTCATAAGCGTCAACCATCAAGTAATGATGAATATCTTGTTTAAGAAAATCACGCGCTTCGGTCAGTTCATAACCGTCTAATAGTGTTTCGTAAACTCCATCTGCTATTCTACTTCCGAAGGTAGTTGTGTAATAATATTCTTTAATCTCCCAAATCGCAATCGGATTGATTACATCAGGGAAACAACCATCAACCCTCCGAGACAAACTCCTTATTGGGAAATTATTCTTTGTAAATGCTGTCAACTCCTTCGGATCGTAATTGGTATTATATTTTTTCGCGTTTGCTTCTACCAGCATATTTATTATGCCAGTAAAGTAGGCAGGAGTTCTTTTGTTTCCTGATTGCTTATTCATTGGAATTGGACACTTTGGCTTCAACTCTTTCTTCAATTTCTTAAACAGAGCTTTTGCTTCCTTTGCATTCATAAGATTCGGTTCAACTCCGTAATTAAGAAAGGTCGCACGGTGTTGGAAATATTCAATAAGCAAACTTCCGAATGTAGTTGGTGTTCCCTTTGCAATAATTTTACTACTGTCCAGGTTAAGAGATTGATAGACTTTCTCTATCATCTCAAAAGTGGGAACTTTAACTTGCGAAGTTCCTTTCTCAGTATAGCCGATCTTCTGGCTAATGAGTTCCTATCTTTGTACTTTAACACAAAAGTAAAGATTTTAATGTTTAAAAGTGAATTAAAAAGTTCAACTGAAATTGCAGAATACATTTCTGGATTGGCAACCGATTATGTTGATGAAGTTTTACTTCTTGAATATTTCTTCAATTGTAAAGGCATTTTGAAAAAGGTTACTGTTGGTGAAATCGAGCTTGATAATTCAGATATTCATATTCAGAGCAAAAGAAAAGAAAAAAGATATGCAACTTTGCCGCCTGATACTATGCCTCCTTTAATTGTAGAGAATGGAGTTGTCGTTGATGGCAATCATAGATTGAGAGTTGCAAGAAAAAGAAAGCAAACAGAAATTTACATTTACGAAATTATTCCACTCAGGTCAACCAAATTAGCATGGCTTCCGCGATTGCCAACCGGCCCCCACACGGCAATGGCATTTACAACATTGGTGGTTGCGGTTTGAAGGCTTAACAGCGGCGGATTTGGCGTGCCGAACGAAATATTGCCGTTCATGG
>PLYJ01000189.1 GCA_003151745.1 Bacteroidota bacterium | reverse complement strand
CAATAACCCCGTCATTGTGAGTTTGGTCCTCAGGAACTATCGTATCGCCTCGGTTATTCATGATGCCATAGAAGGCCAGATCAGTGTTTTGCGCAGTAAAGGTACCTATGTTCATCCAGGGTCTCCATCCAGCCCAGTAACCGGAGACATATTGATCGCCTATATGCAGCATACTGTAAGGATTAACTACTCCTATAGCAGCGTCTCTGTTGATTGATACCCCTGTTTCCTGCCTGCTATTTATAGCTCTTGAAGTAATATTCATTCGCACCACATCATCGGTAAATATCTGCATAGGAGCGTTTTCTCTTTGACGCAATTCTGCAAGATTAGAATTTGCAGGATGACCAATTTGAAAACCTCGATTGAGACCATGACTTGTTGCGCTGTTTGTTAGTTGCAGGTAATTATCATTGGCGTCAATGGTTTGATACATGTGCAGCAAGGATTGTGGTGCGATGCCTGCACCAAAGCCTGAAAGAGCAGTTGTACCTATACCCACATAGCCTTCATTAAAGGCTCCGCCTATGGTATCATTATAAATTACCATGCGTCTGACACCAGTGCCTATGTTTGTAAAAAAATCTATAGGATATGGATCCAAATTGCCCATATATAGTCTTAGGTCAACTCCTCCTGCCCAGCCGAGATAATTAATACCAAGACCTACGTCCGGCTGATTTGGAAAAGTGGTTGCAACTCCTGTCGAACTAGATTGTCCGTTACTGTTGTTCAAATTGCAAAATATTGCAAAGAACATTAGAACTATAAAATAAATAATTTTAGTTTTCATCTTATTTAATGTTTTAAATTATTCGAGAATTATTTTTCTGATTATGCTTTCTGTTAAGGTTTCTACATGAAGAAAGTATATTCCTTTATGAAAAGTAGAAATATCAATCCTTTCGAGGGAAGAAAGAGAAATCTCCTTGGAAAAACAAATCTTTCCTAAAGCATTATAAAGAAAGAGCCTGGAAATATTTCTTCCCTCGACAACTATCCAGTCACGTGCAGGATTTGGAATAACTTTTATAAGATCATTTTTATAAATACTTGGCATTCCATTAATTGAATCAATAGAGAGGTACACATCATCAACATAATAATAAGCTGCAGTTGATATTGAATCAAATCTTATATATGAAGTTGCGGAATCCTTAAAAAAATTGCCTATGCTTAAGTATTTATAAGTAGAATCAGCAATAAATGAGCCTGATATCTTAACCCAATTTAACGTATCAGTTATAACAGAATCAGTAAAAACCTGAGCTCGATTATCAATAGGTATTGGATATCGATTAAAAGAACCAGAATCATAATATGCAATAGTAGATAACTTCACGCCTATTTTATTAATTGCTACGTTTATATACGGATGAGGAGTAACTGCTCTTGATACATAAATAGAAGCAAAATATTTTTGCCCTATTATTAGTGATTCATTTAATTGTATTCCTATACACTCTCTGGCATTTGATGTTGTAGTTAAAAAAGGGTCAAACCCGGCATAGGCATTACCTGTTCGAGCATATTGAAATCCCCATTGATTAGATGGTACTGAAACACTTATTGGTCCCCCTGAAGAGGCACAAGAATTAAAATAGTCTGGAGTATTGTCAAATGAAAGCCAACCTGTTGCTCTGCTAATTTGAGCTAGGTTATCGGGACACAAATCGAATATCTCAAAGCTTGGATTTGGAACTAAATTTTGAGCGAAAGATAAATTGGAGAGCAAAAGTAAAATGATTGTAAATGTTTTTTTCATGACGAGAAGTATTTTATGGTTACATTAAATATACTCAACTTTAAAGATGGGGTACAAATATAAAATAAAAATTATAATATCAACGGATACGTTGATAAGTTTTATTTTAAACCTGCTCACCTTGTGCAAGGTATTTCTGCTTTGAATGAAAAAGGAAACTTTTCTGAAGAAATTAGGTGAACGAATAAAACAAATTCGGCAAGAGAAGAAGATGTCTCAGGCAGAAGTGGCGTGGAACTGTAACAAAGATGCTCAAAGCATAGAATGTGTTGAGAACGGTAAAATAAACCCTTCTGCTTTTTATTTACATGAGTTAGCACAAGCATTAGATGTTCCTGTTAAAAGGTTTTTTGATTTTAAAGAATAAGTACCTCACTAAATATATTTCTCGCTACGCAGGATTTTGTAATGCTGCGCTTGCTAAACTTCGCAATCAGTTAGTAGATAGCCTCTTTTGTAACCATTTAATCATACATGCGTTTAGCTTGCTTCACCAATCTAAATATATAAACATATATGCTATCACTCACACAAATCTTTACAATCAAAAATCATCCGGGTCTTTTTAAGGCAGCTAAACCAATTAAAGGCGGTTTCGTTGCAGAGTCGTTAATTAACGGCGAGCGGGTACCTGTTACGGATACGTCAGATGATGCTTTCTGCCTTGCAGGAATAGAAATCTACGGCAAAAAAGCAAAGGAAGAAGAGGAAAATCTCTTACCGCTCAGTCTGATTTTCAAAAGCATGCAAGCCCATACTACTGAACCTGTTGATGCAAAGGCACACGTAAATGCGATTAAGGACTATTTTGAAGCCATTGCCCCCGAGATTGACCCCAAACGTGTTTTCGCTTCCGAGTTAAGAAAGATAATAGGCTGGTATAACCTGCTTAAAGACAAAGTTACTTTTGAAAGCCCTGTTCCTTTGAGCCAAACGAAAGAAGCAGCTTAGACCATTAGAGATTAAGCAAACATAAAGAGTCATATCAACTGGGCTCTTTTTGTTTTTACGGGCTGTTGAAGTTGGCAAAACATAATCCCTAAACCTGTAAACTTATCATTAATATTAGGTTATATTATTATTTTGTAGTATCTTGCACCCGATTTATAAAAGTGTGCGTGTGATTTTTCATTAGATTGGACTACCATAAAGCACACGCAATCCCGGTGGCTATCGGGGTTATGTATTATACATAATTAACTTTAAAACAACTATTTCCATGGCTGAGGCAATCACTTATCAACGGGTTTGGATTAAATACCTGCCTGTTATTGTAATGAAATTAAAGACTGCAGTAAAGAGCAGCGAACCGCAGGCGCTGAATCTCGACAGATACGATTTTGAAAATGCCGGCATCCGTAAGAATGCGGCTTATAAGTTTAACCTCGAACTTAAAGAAGGGCGGGCTATTAACAATACCAACGGTACTGCGATGGCGCGCGACTTTGCTCTTGCTTTGAATGAACATGAAATTGCAAAGGATATGGTCAAGACGGGCCACTTTACTTTTAGCATGGGCAATAAGTTTATTTTGACCATTCAGAAGAACTAAAGAAGAATTGTTGATTTGTTGATTTGAAGATTAATTCAAATTAGTTTTCGAATTTACATTTTTCCCAATTCATTTTGTTCAATCATCCAATCATTAAATTAAAAAATGTCATTCGAGAAACTAAATATTATTGAGCCTATCCTTAGGGCTTTGAAAGCAGAAGGATATACTAAACCTACACCTATTCAGGAGCAAGCTATTCCAATCGTATTGGAAAGAAAGGACTTGCTTGCCTGCGCCCAGACCGGGACGGGGAAGACGGCTGCTTTTGCAGTTCCTATTTTACAGCTTCTTTATGGCTCGGAGCCACCACTGAAAGGCCGCAAGCCGATCAAGGCGTTGATCTTGACTCCTACGCGTGAGCTTGCCTTGCAGATTGGCGCCAGCTTTGCTGCTTATGGAAAGAATGCGGGGCTTAGGCATACTGTTATATATGGTGGTGTGCCGCAGAATGCGCAGGTTGACGCGCTGAAGAGGGGTGTGGATATTCTTATTGCTACTCCCGGCAGGCTGCTTGATTTGATGTCGCAGAAGTTTGTGCTTCTTCGTCACATTCAATTGTTCGTGCTTGATGAGGCGGACAGGATGCTTGACATGGGTTTCATTAACGATGTGAATAAAATTATTGAGGAGCTACCTGTGCAGGAAAAGAGGCAGACGTTGTTTTTCTCCGCTACGATGCCTCCTGAAATTCAGAAGCTTTCAAATACTATTCTTAAAGATCCTGTGAGGGTGGCGGTTACTCCGGTTTCATCAACGGTGGATGCTATCAGGCAGGCGCTTTATTATGTTGAGAAATCGAATAAGAAATCGTTGCTTACTCATTTGCTGAAAGATAAATCTATTGTGAGCGCGCTTGTGTTTACAAGAACGAAGCATGGGGCTGATAAGGTGGTGAAAGACCTTCATAAAGTTGGCGTTCATGCTGAAGCAATTCATGGAAACAAATCGCAGAACCAGCGTCAGCGTGCTTTGAATAATTTCAAGGAGAAGAAAACAAGAGTGCTTGTGGCTACTGATATTGCTGCGCGCGGTATTGATGTGGATGAATTATCGCACGTTATTAATTATGAGCTGCCGAATATTCCTGAAACGTATGTTCACCGCATTGGCCGTACAGGCCGCGCAGGCTTGAGCGGCGTTGCACTTTCTTTTTGTGATCATGAAGAAAAAGAATACCTGAAAGATATTCACAAGCTTATTTCAAGACCGATACCTGTTGTTGAAGATCATCCTTTCCCGATCAGCCAGTTCGCACATGAACAGCATAAGGAGACAGGTAGGAGCAGTGGGGCGTCAAACAAACCGCGCTCAGGTACTTTTAACAGGGGCGGGGGGAAGAAGAAGTTTAGTAATCATAGAGGGTCGAGATTCAGTAAGGCAAATTAAAAAAGTATTGAGTGGCAGTATGCAGATTGCCGTGAATGAACTTCTGTGCTGACTGCCTACTGAAGACTGCTGCTGCCAACTTCTTTATTTACAAAGTTGCTTAATCACTTCTGCTGCCATTGTATCGCCAAACTTAGCGGCTTGTTCAAGATCGTGGCAGACGTCCTCTAAGTTACCTACACTGTATTCAGCAATCGCTTTGTTGTAATAACACTCTCTGTCCTTGGGATCAAGAGTTAATGCTGATTTATAATCAGCAATGGCGCCTTTGTAGTCTTTCAATTCAAACTTTGCATTGGCGCGGTTAAAGAATGACTCCACATCTAAAGAGTCTAAGGTGATAGCCTTGTCAAAGTCTTTAATGGCTTCAGGATATTTCTTCAGTTCATAGTAAACATAGCCGCGATAATATAATGCGTTTACGTTCTCGGGATCTAATTTAAGCGCTGCATTGAAATCATCTATAGCTCCCTGGAAATTCTTTAAGCTATCCTTTTTGTTGCCGCTTTTGGTTAAATCATCAGAGTCTGCCGTAGATTGGGCGAAGAGAGCAGATGTAGCAAATGTGAGTAAAGCAAGTACCGTAAGTTCCTTTAGTTTCATGAGTTTTGTTATAATAATTGGAAGAAAAACGATTATCTTTTATGAGGATGTTTGTTATTATCGGAGTGTTTACGGTGATGATTTTTCCGAAAGTCATGGTGCTTACCTCCGAATTCGTGACGAAGCTCTCTCTTCCCGTCATGTATGGGAAATGTTTTTTGCTGAACAATCGGATCAGTAATTTGAGCAAAGGCAGCAAAGCAAATAAAAAGGAAAAATAGAGATATGAAGGCTTTTTTCATTGATTATGGTATTCTTTAGTATTGGACGAATATCTTTGCATTTGGTTTAATATCATCTTAGCTTTTTCAAAGATACTTATTTTTACATATTCTATTCACTTCCATAATTATATGGCTCTATATTAAATATTATCTATAAACCAATTTAATATTATGACTCAAAAACAACCCCATTCAATTGAAGAATTAAAAAAGTTGATTAAACCTATACCTAATGCTAATATCATGCATCGGCAACACCTTTCACGCATGGATAAATTAGCTATTTGGATTACAAATAAGGTAGGAAGCATGGGTTTCTTTATTATCATTTTTACATGGACTGCCGTTTGGCTTCTTTGGAATATGCTCGCGCCGAATGAAACACGCTTTGATCCATATCCTGCTTTTGTATTGTGGCTGTTTATCTCCAACATGATACAAATATTTTTAATGCCTCTCATCATGATAGGGCAGAATCTTCAAGGTGATCATGCAGAAGCACGTGCTCAGGCAGATTTTGAAGTAAATACCAAGGCGGAAATTGAAATAGAAACTATCCTGTTGCACTTGGAAAATCAAAACAAGATGATGCTTCAGATATTGAAGCATCTGGAAGGAAAAAAGTGATGGAGCCACAATTCTAAAGTTGCTAAATACTTTGAATTCACGTAGGTTTGCCCTCTGATTAAAAATAATTATCAAAAAATGTCTGATAAAAGAATTAAAGAACTCTTAGGCGATAAAGCCGATTATTTATTAAAGCACGAAAGCAAAACTTTTAAGAAGGAGCACCTTCATCTTGCCGGCGCAGATTTTGTTGACAGGATGTTTGCGCCAACTAACAGAAGCAACCGGGTTATGCGTAGCATGCAAACGCTATATAGCCATGGTCGTCTTGGAGGGTCGGGTTATCTTTCCATTCTTCCTGTTGACCAGGGCATAGAACATTCGGCGGGCGCTTCATTTGCACCTAATCCTATTTATTTCGATCCTGAGAATATTGTTAAGCTTGCCATTGAAGGAGGATGTAATGCTGTAGCTTCCACTTTCGGAGGGCTTGCTTCCTGTTCAAGGAAGTATGCACACAAGATTCCGTTCATCGTTAAGATCAATCACAACGAATTTCTTACATATCCTAACAAATACGATCAAATCATGTTTGGGTCAGTGGAGGATGCATGGAACATGGGAGCTGTTGCAGTTGGAGCAACCATTTATTTTGGCAGTGAAGAATCAACAAGACAGATTCAGGAAGTATCCGCAGCATTTGAATATGCGCATGAGTTAGGCATGGCTACTGTGCTTTGGTGTTATCTGCGTAACAGCGGATTCAAGAAAGATGGAACAGATTATTCCGTTGCTGCCGATCTTACAGGGCAAGCAAATCATATAGGAGTTACGATTCAGGCGGACATTATCAAACAAAAGCTTCCTACCAATAATGGAGGTTATACAGCAATCAATTTTGGTAAAACAAATCCGAAAGTTTATTCAGAGCTAACTACCGATCATCCCATTGATCTTTGCCGTTACCAGGTTGCGAACTGCTATATGGGACGTATCGGATTGATTAACTCAGGTGGAGAATCAAAAGGCGCTGGTGATTTAGCTGAAGCCGTTAAAACAGCTGTTATTAATAAACGCGCAGGCGGACAAGGATTAATTTCAGGAAGAAAAGCTTTTCAAAAACCAATGAAAGATGGGGTAGAACTTTTGAATATGGTTCAGGAGGTTTATCTGTCGAAGGAAGTTACCATTGCTTAAAAGAGTTCACGGTTTACGGTTTACAGTTTACTGTTATGCAAAGATTAAATTGAGTTGCAAACAGGACTGTAAACCGTAAACTGTAAACCGTAAACTGTAAACCGTAAACATATATACATGTCTTGGTTTAAGAGAATAAAAGGCGGCATCACGACAAGCACACGGGAGAAGAAAGAAACTCCTGAAGGGCTTTGGACACGCTGCCCTTCCTGCAAGAATATTGTTTCAACAAAAGATCATGTTTTATTAAACTACGTCTGCGCTAAATGCGGTTATCATCATCGTATTGGTTCACATGAGTATTTTGAAATACTTTTTGACAACCAGGAGTTCCTTGAGTTGAATCCTAATTTAACATCGGCTGATCCTCTCCAATTTTTAGACACTAAAAAATACAGCGATCGCTTAGAGGAAACAGAAAAGAAAACAGGTTTGAAAGATGCCATGCGCACTGCTCATGGAGCAGTGGATGGAAATGATCTTGTAGTAGCTTGTATGGATTTTACGTTTATAGGAGGTTCGATGGGTTCGGTAGTTGGGGAGAAGATAGCCCGCGCCATTGACTATTGCATTGAACACAACATTCCATTCCTGCTTATTTCAAAGTCGGGCGGTGCAAGAATGATGGAGTCTGCATTTTCATTGATGCAGATGGCCAAAACATCCGCTAAGCTCACGCGGCTTGCCGAAGCAAAGATTCCATATATATCCATGCTTACCGATCCTACAACGGGAGGGGTAACCGCTTCTTATGCCATGCTGGGTGATCTGAATATTTCAGAACCCGGTGCACTCATTGGTTTTGCAGGCCCCCGTGTAGTGAAAGAAACCATCGGGAAGGAATTGCCCAAAGGGTTTCAAACCGCAGAATTTGTTTTGGAACATGGCTTCCTCGATTTCATTGTTGACAGGCGCGAATTAAAACCTCGCATCTCTGCTCTCATCAATTTGTTCAGGAACTGATTTGTCTAACTTCCTCATATCATTTTAAAAATGAAATTTACCGCCAAGCAAATTGCAGAATTACTGAACGGCACTCTTGAAGGAGATTCCGGAGTGGCTATTGACAAGCTGTCAAAGATTGAAGAAGGTGTGCCCGGTTCTGTTTCCTTTCTTGCGAATCTTTTATATACTCAGTACATCTATACCACAAAAGCTTCTGTTGTTATTATCAACAAGGATTTTGTGTTAACCGGTTCCACCTCTGCAACCCTTATACGGGTTGACAGTGCTGAGCGAGCTTTTGCAAAGCTTCTTGAGATGTATAACCAGATTAAGCTTAATAAAAAAGGTATTTCCAAGCTTTCCTTTATTCATGAAACAGCTAAGGTTGGTAAGGATATATATGCAGGTGAATTTGCTTTCATTGGTGAGAATGCGAAGATTGGTGACAACGTAAAGATATATCCGCAGGCTTATGTGGGAGATAACGTAACCATCGGGGATAATACAACTTTATTTGCCGGGGTAAAAATCTACTCTGACAACGTGATTGGTAAAAATTGCATTATCCATTCGGGAACGGTTATCGGTAGCGATGGGTTTCGGTTTGATCCGCAGAATGAAGGAAATAAAAAGATTCAGCAGATTGGAAATGTAATCATAGAAGATGATGTTGAAATAGGGGCTAACTGTGCTATTGACAGGGCAACGTTAGGTTCTACCATTTTAAGAAAAGGAGTAAAATTTGATAACCTCATTCATATTGCACATAATGTAGAGGTAGGTGAGAATACTTATATAGCTGCTCACGGTGTGATTGCAGGATCAACGACTGTTGGAAAGAACTGCATGTTCAGCGGCCAGGTCGGAATAGTTGGCCACCTGGAGATTGCTGATAATACCATCATTGCGGCGCAATCAGGCATTTCTAAAAGCATATCTCAAAAGGGCTCTACAGTTATGGGCTCTCCTGCCTTTGATGTAACGAAGTATAGAAAATCCTATATCCATTTCCGCAACTTGTCAGATCTCGTTGAGCGGGTGAATAAGCTGGAAAAGAAAGATAAGGATAGGGAATAAACTTTTTCTAAGCGCTAAGCTTCATCTCCGAAAACGAAATCATTTTATTCTTATCAGTATCCCACACTTTAAGGCGAAGACAGGCAATGATGTCATGGACATTAAGAGAGGTGCTTACGACATCCTGTAGCTCAGGAATTTTATTCATTGCTTCCGGAAGCCTGTAGAAAGGAATTCGTGAGTTAATGTGATGGATATGATGATAGCCGATGTTTCCTGTAAACCAATGCATCAATCCGCTCATCTTAATATAGCTTGAAGAAGCAAGCGCTGCATAGTCGTAGCTCCAATCCTGATTGCCTTTAAAAGTAACACCCACAAAATTATGCTGAACATAGAACAAATAAGAACCTAATGCTCCCGTCATAAAAAAGGGAATGACTAAGGTGAGCAATACTGCTGTCCATCCGCCATTGATGTAAAGTAATGTGCCAATAGCAAGATGAAAAACAATTGCAATCAATGAATCAAAATGTCTTTTCCAGTTGGTTAGAAAAGAACGGATGCACATGCCATATATAAACATGGTAAAGTAGCCGAATAAAATAGACAACGGATGACGGGATGCTAAATAAGTTCTGCGTTCCGAAACAGTGGATGCAAGAAATTTCTGTTTCGTCATTATCGGATAGGAACCAATGCTTGCTGTAAACAGTTTGGAGTTATGCTTGTGATGATGATCGTGTGATCTCTTCCAGATGCTTTCAGGAGCGAGAATATACCAGCCAAAAACCATCATTATGAAATGGGCGACGGGAGATCTGTTTAGAATGGCCCGGTGTTCGTAATCGTGATACACCATAAACAGGCGGGCATTGATAAGAAAAATGAGAAGACTACAGGCAATCCGTCCTTCGATGTTTTTAATCCAGTACGATCCTGCCATTAATAGCAGCAAGAGGAATAAGGCGGTGAGCAAATGAAACCAGCTTTTTAGCCTGTTTTCTTTAACGAACTCCTTACTAATAAGAATCAACGACTTACCTGTTCTCAAACTTATATTTATTGCCTGGTGTTTTAATTCCGCCAACCTGCAATAGTTTTCTATACTACGGTAGGCAAAAGTAAGAAAAAGCACGGTCATTTTTGATAGATTATAAGGTAATATTAATTGATTTATCAGACCGGTTATTGTTAGTAAAAGTGCCTTTGCTAATAAAATCGTTCTGATTATTTAAGCTGCCAAAACAGTTTTCCGCGAGTCACCGAAAAGTGCAGTGCCACTTTTCTTTTAATTTCAGTAGTTCTCTTAATAATTTGTTAAATAGCACTAAACCGTTTAAACCAAAGGAATGATTGTAGTCTATGTATTTTTAATAATTTTGACACAAGGATATCAGAGGTTGTTTTCTATTTCATTTTCATTATTTGACAAGGCATAATTTTGTGATTCCGGTTCTCAATAACTTTATGGATGGAGGCACGGAAATTTATGAGCGCGTATAAACAATTCCAATATCAATTTTTAAATAAAAAGGGCTGATGCTCAAACGTACCATTTTTGTTATTATCAATATTGTTCATCTATCCTTCTACACTTATGCCCAACGTGTTGCTACGACAGACACAACGCAATATTTAACCCTCGATCAATGCGTTGCTTATGCTTTACAAAACCAACCTACTCTGCAACAATCCGTCATTGGCATATCCATAGCGAGAAAAACGAATGCAATAGCCTTGTCAGCGTGGCTGCCGCAGGTAAACTTAACAGGTACGCTAACACATTATTTCCAATTGCCCAGCGCGCTTGAGGTTAACCAGGTTACTCCCGGTGGTCCGCTTGTAGCAGTAAACACAGGTATTTCTAATACGGCAACTCCGACCATATCAGCATCAGAAACACTTTTCAGCCCGGATGTTTTATACGCAGCAAAGAGCGCTCATTTATATGTTAAACAGGCTGAGCAGGCGCTTGACAGCACTAAAATAAATATTATTGCAACTGTGAGCACATCATTTTATAACCTGCTTCAGACATTGGAACAAATCAATGTATTGAAAGAGGATACCACACGTCTTGCTAAAAATCTCAGCGATACATATCACCAATATATAGGAGGTACCGTAGATAAAACAGACTATGAGGAAGCAACTATTACACTGAATAACTCGAAGGCGCAGCTAAGACAACAGACAGAAAATATACGGCCGCAATATGCCGTTCTGAAGCAATTTATCGGTTATCCCCCTGAAAAGGAATTTAATGTTCTTTTTGACACCTTGCAGATGCAGCAGGAGATTGTTTATGATACGTCACAGCAATTGCAATATGAAAAACGCATAGAGTTCCAACTGCTTGAAACGGCAAAGAGCCTGCAACATCAAAATGTAAACTATTACCGCTATGCTTTTCTCCCTACGGTTTCAGGGTTCTACAGTTATAATGCTGAATACGAAAACAATAGCCTGCCGCATCTGTTTGACAGGTCTTATCCCTTTTCTTTTATTGGCGCTTCTGTCAGTTTGCCCTTGTTCACTGGCTTAAGGCGGATCAGAAGCGTGCAGCGGGCTAAGCTTCAGGAACGCATCATTGATTGGGACATTGTTAACCTTAAATCGGAGATATATACGCAATATACCACAGCGCTGGCAAATTATAAGGGCAACCTGTACAATTTTCAATTGCTGAAAGATAATGTTGCATTGGCAAAAGATACTTATGGAGTTGTGTCGCTGCAGTATAAGCAGGGAGTCGTCGCTTATCTCAATTTAATTACTGCGGAATCGAATTTAATTACATCTGAAATAAACTATACCAGTTCATTGTTCCAGGTGCTTATAAGTAAGGTAGATTTAGAAAAGGCAATGGGTAATATTCCTCCAAATCGCTAACAAATAAAACCAATATCTTAATGCGTAAACGACATTTTACATTATTAATCGCTTGCTTGTTGTTTGCTGCCTGTGGCAGTAAAAAGCCACCGCCTCCGGGTCCTGCGTCTGTTAATCTTTATACTGTAAAAAAGCAAAGTGTTTTGTATTATGATGAATATCCTGCCAACACGGTAGCGCTTAGCCAGGTGGATTTGCGTCCTGAAGTAGCCGGATATATAACAGGCATTTTTTTTACGGAAGGTGCGCATGTGGTTAAAGGGCAGAAGCTGTATGAGATTGATCAGCGTTTGTACCAGGAAAATTATGACCAGGCTAAAGCCAATTTAAAAGTAGCGGAAGGCAACCAGGAGCAGGCGCAACAGGATGCCGATCGTTACAATTACCTGGCAAGTTATGATGCTATTGCCAAGCAGGTTCTTGATCATGCTGTTATCACTCTAAAAAATTCAAAAAGCTCCGTTGCAGCTGCTGAACAGGCATTGAAGATGGCAGCAACTAATCTGACGTATTCTGTAGTGTCCGCTCCTTTCAGTGGCACCATCGGCTTCAGTCAGGTTAAATTGGGAAATGTGGTGACCGTAGGCCAGACCATACTTAATACTATTTCCACAGACGATCCGATGGCCGTTGATTTTTTAATTTCTGAAAAACAATTGACGCATTACGAGCAGCTCAAAAATGGTGCACAGCAAAAAATAGATTCACTATTCACCATCAGGCTACCCAACGATTCAATATATGCTGAACAGGGAAAAATTTCCGTGATAGACCGCGCCGTTGACCCGCAAACAGGAACGATAAGAGTGAGGATTGAATTTCCCAATTCACATTATATTTTAAGACCCGGACTGAGCTGTGTGTTGAGAGTGCATAACCAGGAGGCAACTCCTCAATTGATTGTACCCAGCAGGTCAGTTGTTGAATTGATGGGCGAATATTTTGTATTCCTTGCTAAGGATTCTATCGCACGCGATAAAGATGATTCAACGAAAACGCATCCTGCTCTTTTAGCTATAGAAAGAAAGGTGCAGCTCGGACAAACCGTTGCCCCTAACGTGATAATAAAAAGCGGAATCAGCGCAGGCGACAAGATCGTTTTAGACGGTGTTCAATCATTACGCACTGGTTCAGAGATAACGGTTTCTAAAAAGCCGCCTCCCGGAGCAAAGGGTGAAAATGGCGGACAAAGCAAGCCTGACAGTTCGCAAAGCAACGGGGCAAAGCCTGATAGTGCTAAAAAGTAATTAAGAATTAGAATTAATAATGAAGTCCACAGTCGGCAGCAGGCAGTTTGCAAGTTGCTCTAAACAAACTTCAGAACGAACTGCGGACTGCTTACTGCCAACTGCTAACTTATTTAAAAGCTTATGATTGCAGATACATTTATAAAAAGACCGGTAACTGCAATCGTTGTTTCTCTTGTATTAGTTATCATCGGCATTGTCTGCATTCTCAACTTGCCTGTTAACCAATATCCGAATATTACACCCCCGGTGGTGCAGGTCACAGGGCAATATACAGGAGCAGATGCCACTACTGTGGAGCAAACCGTTGCCACTCCTATAGAAGAAGCCGTGAACGGTACGCACTTCATGGAGTATATGCAGAGCAACAGCAGCAATAACGGGTTAATGACCATCAATACAACTTTTGGTGTCGGTACGAATATAGATATTGCAACGCTCGATGTTCAGAACAGGGTAAGCATTGCAACACCTTTAGTACCACAGGCTGTAAGCCGCCTTGGTCTGACAGTGCGCGCGCTTAACCCAAGCGCCCTCATGCTTGTGGCGCTATATTCTCCCAAAGGCACGCACAACATCACCTTCTTAGATAACTATACAAACATATTTCTGAATGACGCTTTGCTTCGGGTGCCGGGCATCGGGGCAATCACTACGCTCGCTGATAATTTCAGCATGCGTGTGTGGCTCAATCCTGATAAAATGGCAGATTACTCGCTTACGCCACAGGATGTTATCAATGCATTGAATGAACAGAACTTACAAGTCGCGGCAGGCTCAGCAGGCGTTCCTCCACAGCAGAAAACCCAAACTTTTGAATTAAGCATTCTTGTAAACGGACGACTGAACAAAGTTGAAGATTTCGAAAAAATTATCGTTAAAACAATTTCTGCAACAGGGGAGATCGTTTATCTAAAGAATGTTGCAAAAGTGGAGCTGGGCAAGTTTACATATTCCAACAACTCGTATGTGGACGGAAAACGTGCGTCCATTCTTACTCTTTACCAGACTCCTACCAGCAATGCTCTCGAGACAGCCAAAGGCGTTAACGCTGCGCTTGAAGATTTGAAAAAATCATTTCCGCCTGATGTAGATTATAAAATACCTTTTGAAACGGTTACCGTTGTGAAGGTTTCCATGAATGAAGTGGTTGACACTTTATTAATGGCACTATTTCTTGTAGCGCTTGTTGTATTCCTTTTTCTTCAGAACTGGCGCGCGACACTCATTCCCATTTTGGCTATACCCGTATCTATTCTTGGCACGTTCGCGTTTTTTATTCCGTTAGGATTCACCATCAACACGCTTACCATGTTCGGTTTTGTACTTGCCATTGGCATTGTGGTGGATGATGCTATCATCGTGGTAGAAGCTGTTCAGCATTACATGGATGTTGAGAAGCTGGAAGTTAAAGAAGCAACCAAACGTGCTATGAAGGATATATCAGCGCCGGTAATTGCCATCGCATTGATATTAGCTTCTGTGTTTGTACCTGTAGGTTTCATCCCCGGCATTGTAGGTCGCCTATACCAGCAGTTTGCTATCACCATTGCCGTGTCCATTATCATCTCTGCTTTTATAGCCTTGTCGTTGACGCCTGCCTTGTGCACCCTCTTGTTAAAGCCACACAGCATTGACGATAAAGCAAAGGGGCTGAATAAATTTTTCTTTAAGTTTAATACCTGGTTCACAAAAATAACTGACAGGTATTCGAACGGTGTGAAAAAGGGAATACAGTCATCCAAATATGTTATTATTTTATTAGTGTGTATTGGTGTCGCTGCCTTTTTCTTATTTAAGTTTAAGCCTACAGGATTTATCCCCAGCGAAGATGACGGGCTGGTATATGTAACGTATGAATTACCTGAAGCATCAGCCACTGTGCAGTCTGTTAACGTGATGAATAAGCTGATGGATGTTGTGTCCAACAGCTCAGGTGTGGAGCACTATGCGGCTTTATCCGGATTCAACGTGATAACAGGTGCCACTAAATCGAACAGCGGTACGATCTATTGCCAGCTTAAGCCCTGGAGTGAACGAGGTAAATCAAGCGATCAAATTCCAGAGCTGGTAGATTCTATGCAAATTCGTATCAAGCGGGCAGGAATAAACAATGCCAACATTGTTGTCATTCCGCCTGCGCCTATTCCCGGCATAGGACAGACGGCAGGCTTCAGCTTCCAGATTGAACAACGCAACACCAATGATGATCTCCAGGCGTTTGAAGGAGTAGTTAAAAACTTTATTGCGGAAGCAAACAAGCAACCTTCTATTTCTAATGCCTTCTCCTATTTTTCCGCGCATACACCCAGCTATAATCTGACGGTGGACAGGGAAGAATGCAAAAGAAAGGGAGTTCTTGTTTCCGATGTCTTCACTGCCATCCAGGCATACATGGGCAGTATATATGTAAACGATTTCACGCTTTACAACCGTACTTTTCACGTCGTCGTGCAGGCTGATACAGCCTACCGAAAGATGATTACGAACATGAATAAGTATTATGTGCGCAACCAGGCCGGCACCATGCTGCCGCTTAGCTCGCTCATCAGCTACAGCCCTACAGAGACGGCGCCGCTCATCACGCATTTCAACATTTTCAGGTCGGCTGAAATAGACGGCGATTCAAAGCAAGGATACAGCACCGGGCAAGCCATACAAGCCGTGCAGGCCGTTGCTGAAAAAGTATTGCCGCAGGGATACGGTTATGAATTTTCAGGGTTGAGCTATGAAGAATTGAAGGCGGGGTCAACAACAATATATATATTTATGTTTTCACTTACGTTTGTTTTTCTTTTTCTTGCAGCCTTGTATGAAAGCTGGTCTGTCCCGCTTTCTGTAATGCTTTCCGTACCGATAGGTGCTTTCGGCGCCATCCTGACGCTTACCTTCATTCCAAGCCTGAGTGATAACGTATATGCGCAAATAGGCCTGATCACCTTAATAGGGCTTGCCGCCAAGAATGCCATCCTGATCGTTGAGTATGCAAAGGTGCGTGTGGACAGCGGAGAAGAACTGATAAAATCCACGCTTGATGCAGTCACGCTGCGTTTACGCCCTATTATTATGACTTCGATGGCATTTATTTTAGGAGTGATGCCGCTGGTGCTGGCAAGCGGAGCAGGAGCCGTAGCACGCCGCACAATAGGCTTTACTGTTCTGGGCGGCATGATTGCAGCCTCGTCTATTGCCATCTTCATCGTCCCTGTGCTCTTTGTAATCATTATCAAATTTTCTTATGGAAAAAAGAAGCTTGAGTATTTGCTGGCGCATCATGATGAGCTGACAGAAAAACCAAATGGACCTCGTAAAGACAATGTTTAATGTTTGAAGTTTAAGGTTTAAGGTTATGCGAGGCATAGCTTTAAGCCTGAACTTTAAACTTTGAACTTTAAACTTGAAACTTGAAATGATTGCTGACGTATTCATAAAAAGACCGGTAACTGCAATCGTCATCTCTCTTGTCATCGTTATCCTGGGTTGCATTTGCATTGTCAACCTGCCTGTCAACCAATATCCTAATATTACTCCTCCCGCTGTTTCTGTTTCCGGTAATTATACGGGAGCGGATGCCATTACTGTTGAGCAAACTGTTGCCACCCCGATAGAAGAAGCCATCAACGGCACGCAGGGGATGGAATATATACAAAGCAATAGCACCAGCACCGGGCAAGTTTCAGTAAACACCACCTTCAAGGTTGGAACAAACGTGGACATTGCAACGCTTGATGTGCAAAACAGGGTAGGCATTGCAACTCCTTTATTACCGGTAACGGTGAGCCGGCTTGGGCTAACCGTGCGCGCACGTAATACAACGATCTTAATGCTGGTGGCGCTTTATTCCCCTAAAGCCACGCACAACATTACTTTCCTCGACAATTATGCCAATATATATGTAATGGATGCTTTGCTTCGCGTGCCGGGCGTAGGTGATATCAACGTGCGTACAGACAATTTCAGCATGCGTGTGTGGATGGATCCTGACAAAATGGCATCCTATTCCTTAACGCCGAAAGATGTTATCAATGCATTAAACGAACAGAACGTGCAGGTTGCAGCAGGTTCCGTAGGTTCTCCTCCTCAGGCTGCTGATCAGGCATTTGAGCTGAGCATTCTTGTAAACGGGCGCATGAATAAGGTGGCTGACTACGAAAAAGTGGTAGTGAAAACCAACCCTTCTACGGGACAGATGGTTTATCTTAAAGATATTGCCAGGGTGGAGCTGGGCAAGTTCACGTATTCCAGCAATTCGTATGTGGATGGTAATCGCGCCTCCTACATGCTCGTCTACCAGGCCCCCGGAAGCAATGCAGTGGACGTGGCAGATGCAGTATATGCAAAGCTTGAAGAGCTAAAAAAAACATTTCCTGAAGATGTAGATTACAAAGTGCCTTTTGAGGCGGTTACCATCGTAAAGGTTTCCGTACAGGAAGTAGAACACACGCTGCTCATTGCGCTTGGCTTAGTTGTGCTTGTGGTATTCCTGTTTCTTCAGAACTGGCGCACCACGCTCATTCCCGTGCTTGCCATTCCTGTATCCATCATCGGTACGTTTATCTTTTTTATTCCCTTCGGGTTTACGATCAACACGCTCACCTTATTTGGTTTTGTATTAGCCATCGGTATTGTAGTGGATGATGCCATTATTGTAGTGGAGGCCGTGCAGCATAATATTGATGTGGAGAAAATGTCAGCGCATGATGCAACCGTCCGCGCCATGAAAGATATATCAGCGCCCGTTATTGCCGTGGCATTAATTCTTGCTTCCGTGTTTGTGCCTGTGGGTTTTATACCGGGCATCGTAGGTCGTTTATATCAGCAGTTTGCCATCACCATTGCCGTGTCCATCATGATCTCGGCTTTTGTAGCCTTGTCATTAACACCCGCTTTATGTACACTGCTGTTGAAGCCGCATAGCATTGATGAGAAATCAAAAGGGCTTGACCGTTTTTTCTTTTGGTTTAATAAAGGCTTTAGCAAATTGACGGATAAATATTCTAACGGGGTGAAGCGCGGCATTCAGAAATCGAAGTATGTCATTATTTTATTGATATGCATTGGAGCAGCTACTTTCCTTCTTTTTAAATATAAAGCAGCCGGCTTTATACCGAATGAGGATTTAGGACGACTCCAGGTGACGTATGAATTACCTGAAGCCTCCTCTACCGTGCAATCTATCGAGCTTATCACAAGGCTGATGAAGGTTGTAGGCGAAACGCCGGGCGTGCTTCACTATTCAGGATTGTCAGGATTGAACGTCAGCAACGGCGCCGTAAAATCGAACAGCGGCACCATGTTCGTGCAGCTCAAACCGTGGGATGAACGCAAGGCAGATACTGAAAAAGTGCCGGCCCTTGTGGATGAAATGTATAAGCGGATTGCAAAGGCAGGCATTAAGAATGCGAAGGTGAATGTTGTGCAGCCGGCGCCCATTCCAGGCATCGGTCAGTCAGCGGGATTTAGCTTCCAGATAGAGCAACGTAATTCAAACGACGATTTAAAAGCATTTGAAAAGGTCGTAAACAAGTTTGTTGCGGAAGCCAATAAAAATCCTGCCATCTCCCGTGCTGTTACTTACTTCAATGCGCATACACCCAGCATCAATCTTACTGTTGACAGGGAGAAATGCAAAAAGATGGGCGTAAGCATCGGCGATGTATTCGCCACCATTCAATCATACATGGGCAGCTCCTATGTAAATGATTTCACGCTTTACAATCGCACGTACCGTGTCGTCGTTCAGGCTGATACCGTTTACCGTAGGTTCATATCGGATATGGATAAATATTTTGTTCGCAACGATTCGGGAGCGATGCTGCCCATTAAAACCTTTATTAATTACTATCCAATAGAAACTGCGGCCGTCATACCGCATTTTAATATTTTCAGGTGTGCAGAAGTGGACGGCGGCTCTCCGCAGGGTTTCAGCACAGGACAATCTATTGATGCATTGAAAGAAATTGCAGACAGGGTGTTGCCGCAAGGTTACGGTTATGAGTTTTCAGGCCTGAGTTATGAGGAAATAGTGGCAGGGGGGCAAACGATCTATATATTCATGTTCTGCCTCATCTTTGTTTTTCTTTTCCTTGCTGCCTTGTATGAAAGCTGGTCTGTGCCTTTTGCCGTTATGCTGGCAGTTCCCATCGGCGGCTTTGGAGCCATTCTCACGCTCACCTTCCTGCCCAACATCAGCAACAACGTATATGCACAGATCGGCTTGATAACGCTGATAGGGCTTGCAGCTAAGAACGCCATCCTGATCGTGGAATACGCCAAAGTGCGCGTGGACAGGGGAGAAGAGCTTATTGAATCCACCATGGATGCCGTTCGCCTTCGCCTTCGCCCCATCATCATGACTTCTTTAGCATTCATTTTCGGCGTCATGCCGTTGGTGCTGGCAACAGGCGCAGGTGCAGTAGCCCGTCAAACAATAGGCTTCACCGTTTTTGGCGGAATGATTGCCGCTTCCTCGCTCGCTGTCTTCATTGTTCCGGTTCTCTTTGTCGTCATCACCCGTGTTGCCTACGGAAAAAAGAAACTCGACTGGCTTGTGGAACACCGCAAGGAGCTTGAGGAGCAATTTAAAAAGGAAGAGGAAGAATGATTGATTCCTTTGAAGGGATAGCCGCAGAACTTGTCCCGATTCTTCGGGATTCGCAGATAAAAAATCACTTTAACGAAAGAAATCCGGGCATCTGCGGCTCTTTCACCCGACAACATGCAACAGACCTCTTTCATAATTCATTTTAACAATTAAACTAACTGCCACAAAGACACTAGAACACTAAGGAAACACAAAGAAAAACTTAGAGAAACTTTGAGTCTTCGGGTCTTGGTGGCAGTAATAAAGTAAATTATGAAAGAAGTCTAACATCGTCCGCAACTTTAAAACCTGAAAATTTCTATCTTTTACAATTCTTGCTAACAAACTGTACAAATGGCGTAACAATCTCCACTAATGTACGCCAAAACTGCAGTTTCTTACTAACAAACTACAGATTGTTACGCCATAACTGCACTTTCTTACTAACAAACTGTAGATTGTTACGCTAAAATTGTACTTCCTTACTAACAATCTGCAGATTGTTACGCTAAAACTGTACTTCCTTACTAACAAACTGCAGTTTCTTACTACAAAACAGTACTTTCTTACTAACAAACTGCAGGTTGTTACGCCATAACTTGTACCTTCCTAAAAAAACC
>PLYJ01000193.1 GCA_003151745.1 Bacteroidota bacterium | reverse complement strand
TCTAAATTTTGGGGAGCATTACAGATTGAACTTTTTCTTACTTTCGCCCCCTCAAATAACCTTCCTAATTACTTTGTCAGACAATCAGACTTTAATGCTTTCAAGACCCTTTAGTATTGCAGCCAAGATGCAGGACTACGCCCAGTTGATGAAGCTGCGGCTTGCATCATTGGTAGTATTTTCCGCAGTGATGGGTTTTGTCATAGGCAGCGCTGGACATTTTGAATGGCAGCAGTTGTGGCTTCTTGTGCTTGGAGGATTTTTAGTAACGGCTTCCTCCAATGCCTTCAACCAGGTTATTGAAAAAGATTTTGACAAGCTGATGGATCGCACCAAAGAACGCCCTCTTCCTGCAGGAAGAATGAGCGTAAACGAGGCAATCATTGCAGCTACTTTAATGGGAATTGCAGGAGTACTCATATTATGGCTATATATGAATCCATTGAGCGGCATTCTCGGCGCATTATCGCTGGCTCTCTATACATTGCTTTACACACCGTTGAAAAGAATTACTCCGTTTGCCGTGTTTGTCGGAGCTATTCCCGGCGCTATGCCTCCGCTTCTTGGTTGGGTGGCTGCACGAAATGAGATTGGCTTCGAGGCAATCTTACTTTATACTATTCAATTCATCTGGCAGTTCCCTCACTTTTGGTCAATTGCCTGGATTCTTGATGATGACTATAAGAAGGCAGGATTTAAAATGATGCCTTCTCCGGGAGGGAGAGATCACAGTTCTGCCTTTCAGACGATGGTTTACAGCATTTGCCTTATTCCGCTGGGGTTGATGCCTTTTATGTTTCACCTGAGCGGAGCTATCAGCATGGTTGCTTTAATTATCTGTGGTTTTATTTTTACCGTTCCTGCTTTTAGGTTGTATAAAACATTGAGCATGGAGAACGCGCGGAAAGTGATGTTCAGCTCCTTTATTTATTTGCCTGTAGTTCAGATTGTTTTGATGCTTGATAAAATACTTTAGTCATTGCGAACGAAGTGAAGCAATCCCTTGCAACTTATTCGGGGATGGCTTCGTTCCTCGCCATGACACTTTAAATTTCAATATGCCGACAATGGTTTTAGATGCAGAAGAGCTGGAAAAACAGCGTAGCTCCAAAAGGATGTTGCTGTGGTTTGGCATTGTCAGCATCACCATGTTGTTTGCAGGGTTGACGAGCGCTTATATTGTGAGGCAGGGCGAAGGCAAATGGGTGGAGTTTGCCATGCCTGATCTTTTTAAGCTGAGCACGGCGTTCATCTTTATCAGCAGCTTTAGCATGCAATGGGCAGTCGCCTCTGCAAGAAGGGGTAATAAACAGATGCTGAAAGTGGCATTAGGAATAACCGCCTTGCTGGGCATTGGTTTTATGATTTCTCAATATTATTCATGGTCTAAGCTGGTGGAGCAGGGTATTTATTTTGCAGGCCGCATCAGTGACATTAAAACGCAATTCAAATACGTACCCACTATTAAACGCGAAACTGCTGAAGCAGCGGGAGATGCAGGTAATGTTGCCGGCTCATTTCTCTTTGCTCTTACAGCTCTTCACGTTGCTCACTTATTGGGAGGAATGATTGCAATATTTCTTGTATTTTCGCGCGCACTTCAGGGAAAATACTCTGCTGCCAATTATAACGGGGTTACAGTATGTTCAATCTACTGGCATTTCCTGGATGGATTGTGGATATATTTATATTTATTCCTGCTGTACATTCGATAAACTTATTTTAATTTGCCGACTGAAATGAAAATAGATTTGAGATTTGAGATATGAGATATGAGAAACCTCCGTACTTGGAGAACAACCTCATCTCATGTCCCACATCTCACGTCTCATATCTTATTTAATTAAATCTATGAGTCAAACAGCAGTAGCGAGTCCGGACAGCTCCCTTTGGGGCGGAGGAAGATCGCCGTTTAATGTGCGATGGGGGAAGATGTATATGTGGGTTTTTCTTGTTTCAGATGCCTTTACATTTTCGAGCTTACTTATTTCTTACGGAACGTTGCGTCACCGTTTTTCCGACACATGGCCGAAACCGACTGATGTGTTTCACCATTTTCCTTTCATTCACGGTTCTGTGCCGCTGGCTTATGTAGGATTAATGACCTTCATTCTTATCATGAGCTCGGTAACGATGGTGCTTGCCGTTGACGCAGGACATTCCCTGAACAGAAAATCTGTTATCCTTTGGCTTGGACTAACAATCGTGGGTGGGTTTATGTTCCTTGGCTCACAGGCATGGGAATGGTATCACTTTATAACCGGAAACGAAGAAGCTAAAGTGCAGATGGCGTACGAGCTTGTAGATGGCAGCATCCTGAAACGCGATCATAATGATGAAAGCAAGTTCCTGCTGAATAATAATTACAAAAATGTACTTACAGAAGCACAGGCAGAGCCCATGATCAAAGCCCCGGGCACGCATCCTATGACCGGTGCCGATCTTACTCACAATGAGTATGGACGCCCTGCTTTCGCCGATTTCTTCTTCTTCATTACAGGCTTCCACGGCTTTCACGTATTCAGCGGAGTGATGATTAATCTTATTGTGCTCATACTTGTTGCGCAAGGCTTCTGTAATAAGAAAAAGAATTATGAATTGGTGGAGAAGGTTGGTTTATACTGGCACTTTGTAGATTTGGTATGGGTCTTTGTATTCACCTTCTTTTATCTTGTTTAAAAAATAAATCAGATATGAGATGTTAGACGTTAGAAATCTAAAATCTCAGGTCTCAAATCTCAAATCTTAAATAATTATGAGCGATACTAATCAAGGAGTCACGTTGAGCGACGATATTCACCAGGAAGTTATTTATCACGACAGCTTAGACAAGGCACACAGCGGCCTGAATACAAAGGTGATCTGGAAAGTGTTCTGGATACTTTTGATTGTTACGATCTTTGAAGTGAGCATTTCTTTTACTTCCATTTCAAAAGACATTCTTCTATACATTTTCGTTGCCCTAACTATTTTTAAAGCATATTATATTGTCGGTTACTTTATGCATCTCAAGTTTGAAAAGATGCCCATGCAGTATTCGCTGTTGCTGCCTTTTCTGCTCATTATCTACTTGATCTTCATTGCACTTTACGAGGGAATTGCAATAGGACTGAATCCCTATTAATTTTCTAAACGATGAAGAATTCGCAGGGAAGAAATACTGCTATCCTGCTGGCTATTCTAAGCATATTGATTGTGCCGCCGCTTACGTGGTTTCTTATTACGAGAGGTCATAATAATTTCAGACATCTTCCGGTTTACGGTCCTGCTGAAGTAGGTGTAAACGGAGATACTATTTATCATGCCGTTCCGGCTTTCAGTTTTATCAACCAGCAGGGAAAGGCGATTACCGATAAGGATTTTAAAAACAAGATTTACGTGGCGAACTTTTTTTATGCCACGTGTCCCCGTGAATGTCCAAAGATGAGTGATCAGCTCGAGCGGGTTCAAAACGCTTTCATCAAGGATGACCAGGTGCGGATAATTTCACATACCATCAATCCTGAACATGATAGTGTGCAGGTGCTGGCTGACTATGCTAAGAAATACAACGCTGACCCGACAAAGTGGTGGTTCGTTACCGGCAGCAAAGAAGCGATTAACTCAATAGCACAGCAAGGTTACTATGTTGAAGCAGCGCAAGGCAAAAATCCGGATGACTTTTTTCATTCACAGCAACTTATTCTTGTTGACAAGGACAAACATATTCGTGGATTTTACGATGGCTTGGATGCCCCTTCTGTTGACACCCTGATTGATGAAATTAAAGTATTGGAACTGGAATACTTTGCAAAGGAGAGGAAGAAATGATAACAGTTGATCGGGAGAAATTTTATCTCCGCCTTATCTGGACGCTCTCTGTTATTGTTTTTCTTCTTGTACTTATTCTTTCGCAACTTCCTAAAGCTGATCACATCCCTTCATGGGCAGCATTTCTTCCAAAGCTGAATGCCTTTCTCAATGGCACTTGCAGCATTATCCTGCTGGTCTCCTTTTATTTTATCATGAGAAAGAAAGTTAAAATACATCGCGCACTTAATATTACAGCGTGTATCCTTTCCACCGTTTTTCTGCTTTCATACGTTACCTTTCATGCCTTCGGCGTGGAAACAAAATTCCCCGCTGATAATCCATTGCGTCCTCTTTATCTTTTTATCCTCTCTTCTCATATAATCCTGGCTGCCATTGTACTTCCTATCGTTTTAATATCTTTGTATCGCGGTTTGACTAACCAGGTTATTCGTCATCGGAAAATTGTGAAATGGAGTTTCCCGATTTGGTTATATGTAACTGTTACCGGAGTGGTTGTTTACCTGATGATCTCACCGTACTATCGTTTTTAATGGATAATGGATAATTGACAATTGACAATGAAGATAGCAGCTAAGACCATTTTACTTTTTTTAATTATCAATTGTCAATTGTCAATTGTCAATTCTTCTTTTGCCCAATGCGCTATGTGCAAACGCGCAGCAGAAAGCAACATGAATGACAATCAGAACAATGTGGGCAAAGGGCTTAACAAAGGAATTCTTTATTTGCTTTCAGTACCTTATCTCTTAGGCGGTATCGGTTTGCTGGCATGGTATTCAGAGAGAAGAAGAAAAGGAATAATGAATAAGTAATAAAGCCTGCGCGGCGATTTATTCATTATTAATTATTACTTATTCATTAAGATGAAGTTATTTGTAAAAAATATTGAATCCGCCATCAATGAAGTGGCTCTTGAATTTCTTTTTAAACAATATGGCAGTGTGCTTAGCACCAAAATTGTTTACGACAAGATTACGTGGGAGTCGCGAGGGTTTGGTTTTGTTGAGTTTGCCAAAAAAGAAGATGCTTTAAAGGCAATGGAAGAGCTTAATGGCAGGGAAATAAAAGGTAAGAAGCTTTCTGTAACAGAGGCTGTTGAGCGCAAGTAAAGCGCCTCACCCCTTCTCGTCTTCGAAGGAGAGGATGTTCGATCCTACGCATTATCATTTTCAAAATCAATTTCTAATTGATCAGGTAAAAGCCGGAAACTTTTGCGGTGCAGATCACAGGAACCAAATTCCATTATCTGTTTGCGATGAAGTGATGTGGCGTATCCCTTATTGCGGTTCCAATGGTAGTGAGGATATTGTTCATGAACTTCCTTCATATAATCATCGCGGTAAGTTTTAGCAAGCACAGATGCTGCCGCAATGGAAGCGTATTTCGCATCACCTTCTATAATGCATTGGTGCGTAATGTCACGGTATTTATTAAAGCGATTTCCATCAATAAGTAAAAGTTGTGGCAAAAGTGAAAGTTTATCAAGCGCCCGATGCATAGCGAGAAATGAGGCATTGAGAATATTGATCTCATCAATTTCATAATTGTCAACGGATGCTACAGCCCATGCCAGTGCTTTCTTCTCAATAAGAGGCCTTAGCTTGTTTCGTTCCTCTTCAGTGAGTTGCTTGGAATCATTAAGTAAATGATTACGGAATTTTTTCGGAAGAATGACCGCTGCTGCAAACACAGGTCCTGCAAGGCAGCCACGACCTGCCTCATCGCATCCGGCTTCAATAAGTTCCAAATTAAAAAAGGAGGCAAGCATAGTACGGTTTGTGGTTTAGCATTTGCGGCGGTAAAGATATTTTTATCAAAGCACTTTTTCAACACAATTCCAAAGAAGAGAAGCTGTTTTATCCCATGAGAACTTTTGTCGTTGCACTTTTCCTTTTTCTATCAAACTATTTCTCAAAGTTTCATCTTTCCAGATCGTTCTCATTCCATTGGCAATGGATTGTATTGAAAACGGATCAACCAGTAACGCAGCCTCTCCGCCTATCTCAGGCATAGCCGTAACATTAGAAGTAATAACTGGCACATTGCAATTCATCGCCTCCACAAGCGGAATGCCGAAACCTTCAAATGAAGATGTATATACAGCAGCAAATGCATCGCCTGTGAGCAGATACAAGTCGGTATCACTTACGCGACTGGTGAATATTACATCTTGTTTGTGTTGCAGTGCTTGATAAGTGGTTTCCATTTCAGAAGTCCACCAGCGCTTGCTGCCTGCAATTATAAACTTCAAAGGAGAGCTTTCTTCTTTCTTAAACATATCAAATGCCTTTAGCATGTTGGAAATATTCTTTCGTGCGTGAAGCGATCCTACAAAAATAAAATAAGGTTGCCCCTGTGAAAACTGCTTTCTAACCTGCTGCCTTTCATTTTCATTCAACGGAATAAACTTCTCATTGGCTCCGTTATATACCACATCAATTTTATCTTTCGGCACATGATACTTTTCTGCAATATCATTTTTAGAAAATTCGCTTACGGTTGCAATGCGTGTGGCATGTTCAGCATACTTTGGGAAATAATGACGATAATAGTTGCGGTAGAAGAAAGGAAGATCTTTTGGATAATGCTCGAAGTTGATGTCATGAATTACTGCAACACTTTTAATTTTAGATCGCAATGAAAGATACCCGTCCGTAGAAAGAAAAAGCTGCGGCCTTACTCGCTTAAACAATTTCGGCAATGAACGTTCAAACCACACATACCAAAGAAAAGGATGCCGTGCAGGAGGTGGTACAACAACAGGTGAAACATTATGACTGAAAATAAACTCTTCGCTGTATGGACGGTCGAAAGCAAAGACAAATTCATGTTCAGGGTGTTGGGGAGTAATGCGTTTCAGTGTTTCGTATGTGAAATACCCGATGCCATCCAAACGATCTTTTAGAAGCAGGCGGGTATTTACTACGATTAGCATTGGGCGAAAGTAAAATTAAGTTTCCAGTTTACGGTTTGCAGTTATGTACCTGATATATGGAGATGCGTATTTTTGAGTAGGTTTGCCCGCTACTTTACCCGTAAACTGTAAACAGGAAAAAGTAAACCGAATTAATGCAGAAGAAATTCATCACCAACCTTGCTATAGTGCTTTCGCTGAACCTGCTTATCAAGCCATTTTGGATACTCGGCATTGACAGGCAGGTGCAGAATGCTGTGGGCTTGAACCATTATGGATTGTATTATTCCATTTTCATGTTTTCCTCCCTGCTCAACATTCTTCTTGATCTCGGCATCATCAATTTCAACAACAAAAACATAGCGCAGAATAATCATCTTCTCAGCAAACACTTCGCAAGCATTGCCATGCTTAAGTTTCTGCTTGCGGGGCTTTTTGCCATCGTTACGTTGTTGGTTGGGTTAATGGTACGTTACGATTTCATTGAGATGAAGCTCCTGATCATGATTGTGTTCAATCAGATTCTCCTTTCTTTTATCATGTATCTGCGTTCTAATCTTGCAGGCCTTCATCTCTTCAAAACAGACAGTGTTATTTCTGTGCTCGACCGGTTGATCATGATTGTGATCTGCGAATTTCTTCTTGTTACACATAAGGAACCCGGTTCATTTGATATACTATGGTTCATCTATGCACAAACGGTAGGATATATTCTCACTGTTATTATTACGCTGGTCATCGTGCTTGATAAAGCAAAGGTGCGTAAGCTGAAATGGCGATGGCCATTCTTTATGATGATACTGAAGAAAAGTTATCCCTTTGCAGTGTTGGTATTGCTGATGACTTTTTATACCAGCATTTCCGGCCCCATGATTGAACGTATGTTGTCAGGAGATGAAGGCGCGAGGCAATCAGGTATTTATGCCAGCGCCAATCGTTTGCTGGATGCTTCCAATATGATTGCATTTCTTTTTGCCGGCTTGCTGCTGCCTATGTTTGCACGCATGATTAAGTTGAAAGACAGCGTGGAGCAATTAGTGAGCCTTTCATTTTCATTGCTTGTTATTCCGGCCATAGTTGTGGCGTCGTGTTCTTATTTTTACAGTGCTGATATAATGTCGCTGCTATACCAGGGCCAGCACGTGGAAGAATCAGCCTCTGTGTTTCGCATCCTCATGTGCTGTTTTGTTCCCATCGCCTCAGCCTATATATTCGGAACATTGCTCACTGCAAACGGCAACCTCAAACAATTAAACATCATGGCAAGCACAGGCATGGTGCTGAACATTGTTATAAACCTCACGCTCATTCCTAAACTGGGAGCTTTGGGTGCAGCTATTGCGGGCATCATCACACAATTTCTTATGGCATTTGCGCAGGTGTTCATGGTGCAGGCTGTTTTCAAGTTTCATGTCAACTATCGGCTTATTGCATCGCTTATAGTTTTCACTGCCGCCATCATCGGCATCAATTATTTTATTTCTCCCATGCATCACAACTGGATTCTTAAAATCGTCATCACCGCAGGTATTTCTTTTGCGCTTGCTTTTGCTTTGAGGCTGATAAGCGTGAGAAATATTTATCGCATTTTTAAATACGGATGAATAATACAATACGTGTTCATTACAAACCCGCCACCCCCGTTATCGAAGTCATCAACCCAAATGCTTTTCAAATCTATCCATCCGTTTCGTCGGGCATGTTTCATATTAAAGCAGAAGGTGAATATGAGTTAAAGAAAATTTCAATCTTTGATGGATTGGGGAGGGTTGTTTTTGCTTCCAATGTTAACGCTTCCGACATCAACCTCAATGACTTTTCAAACGGCATCTATTTGTATGCCATTGAGGACAGCAAGGATCGGATTTATAGGGGGAAGATTGTTAAGGAATAAGCCGTTCGCAAACCAAAAAACCTCAAAAAAGGCATAAAAAGGGCATTTATTGCTAAATGTCGGGTGCGAATCATGTTCTGTCAGGCCTGACAGAACATCGGTTGGCCTTAACAAGACTTCTGTCAACCTTAACAGAAGTTATTTAAGCCTGACAGAACATTGATCAGACCTGACAGGACTTCGGTCAGCCTTAACAGGGCCTCTGTCAGACTTGACTGAATTTAATTAATGTACCGTCCTGAAAAAACTTG
>PLYJ01000065.1 GCA_003151745.1 Bacteroidota bacterium | reverse complement strand
ATACACTTCTTATCAATGGTATGATGGTTCAACACTAATTCCCGGAGCTACAGATACAATCTTAATTATTTCTCACATTGGCAATTACAATGTGGCTGTGCATAACGAAAACGACTGCCAGATTTCTGTAGGCATAAATGTTGGAAGCGTTGGCTTCAATGAATTTTCTGCAGACAATTCCATTGCTCTTTATCCCAATCCGGTCTCGAATGAATTATTAGTAAGTGGAAACTGGAAATCTGAAACTGGAAAAGTCAAGATCAATATCCTTAATGTTTTAGGACAAATAATTTATACCGAAGAAATTAACGGTAAACAAGCAATCATAAACTGTAAGCGTTTTGCCTCTGGCATGTATTTCCTTCAATTGAAAGCAGAGAATAGAACTGTTACTAAAAGATTTGTCAAAGAATAAAAAAACAATCAAAAATTCTATAACCTTAAATTATTTAAAAAAATGAAAAAACTAATTTACCTCTTAATCGTGGCTTTCTTTTACACATCAGCAGTTGTTGCTAAAACTATTACTTCTGACATAGCACGAACTGTGGCAACAAATTTCTTTAAACAAAATGCAGATATGGAGGTAAAAACCGTATCGCTTGTCTATACAGAAACATCTGAATCGGGAGAAGCTGTTTACTTCGTATATAATATTAACAGCAGTGGAGTGCGGCCTTCGTCTGCTGAGCTTTCGGAGAAGCAGTCGAACGGTGGTTTTGTAATCGTAGTTGCCGATGATGCCCTATATCCTGTTATCGGATATTCTACCGAAGGACCGTTTGTCGTTCCCGCGCCCTCCTCAAACGCCGGATACTGGATGGAGCAGCGTAAAAAGGAAATCATCACAAACAGAATGCAAAATGTCCAAGCTTCTTCAGAAATCTCCGCTCAATGGTCAGCTTATTTAAATAGCCGGACGGTTGAGCCGCGCATAGCAAGCGCTGTTTCTCCTCTTTGTAAAGCTTTATGGGATCAAGGGTCTCCTTATTATAATGCACTCTGCCCGGGCGGCTCCCAAACAGGTTGTGTGGCAACGGCAATGGCGCAGATCATGAGATATTGGAAGTATCCTGCTAGGGGAACAGGGTCAAGCTCCTACACTTCCGCCAGTTATGGAGTATTATCAGCAAACTATGGCAATACCACGTATAACTGGAATAATATGCCAACGGGTAACGTCACTTCCGCCAATAATGATGTGGCTACCATTATGTATCAGTGCGGTGTGAGCGTGGAGATGATTTATGCCCCACTCCCAGGTGGAAGCGGCGCAAGTACATTCGCTTATGAAAACCCCAGTGTATGTGCACAATTTTCCTACGCTAGATATTTCGGCTACGATTCCGCAACCATAAAAGGTTTGCAGAGATTTAATTACACCGATCAGAAATGGATTAATATTATTGAAGCAGACCTGAACGCCGGTCGCCCTGTGCATTATTCTGGATTTGATGCTACCTACGGAGGACATAGTTGGGTGTGCGATGGTTATGAAGCCAACAATTACCTGCACATGAATTGGGGAGCGAGCGGCAATTTTGATGGCTACTTTTCTATTAATTTGCTTAACCCCTACATCTTTAATTTTACAAGCGAACAGGAAGCAATGATAGGCTTGCAACCAAAAAGTACGACGGGCATCCCTTCAATCCCCGCGGCTGAATCATTCAGCATCTATCCTAATCCTGCTTCTACTCAACTCACAATTCACACTCCTTCTTTCTCCACCGGAACAACAACTGTTTCTATAATTAATTTACTAGGACAAGAAGTGCTTTCCAACTCCCTCTCCTTGGGAGAGGGTCGGGGTGAGGCCATTGATATTAGCAAGTTTCCCGCGGGAATGTATTTTCTTCAAATGAAATCGGAGAGTGGTATAGCTGCTCAAAGATTTGTGAAGGAATAAAAAAAAACCAGGACTGATTGTCTTTGCGAACGAGGCAGAGGCTTGTGTGATGGGGTGAAGCAATCCTTCGCTTATAGGCAGAAATTGTCTGCAAACATTTAAATCGAGAATTAAAATGAAAAGAATAAATTCGGAATAAACTCTAATGAAAAAAATAAGATTAATTACCCTTCTAATACTCTTTGCCTTTGCAACGCAGGCGCAAACAAAGGTTTTGTTTTTAGGAAATAGCTTTACGTATGCTTATAATATCCCTGGGCTTTTTCACAGCTTGTCAACTTCTGCAGGGATTTCTGTTTTTGTTGATGTAAATGCGCAGTCGGGAATGGCTGTAGCTGATGAAGGTGGCATAACAGGCCATGCTAATGATCCTGTTTCGCAGGCTAAGATTGTTTCGCAGAAATGGGATTACATTGTTGTACAGGACAACCAGGGAGATTATGCAAATACCATAGGATATATACCCACATCCTGTGTTGACGCGAATAAAATTCTTTACAACCAGATAAAGGCAAATGATTCCTGCACCCGCATCATATATTTTGCAGGTTGGGGGCCTGTTGGTGGTGTTGTGAATGGAGATAATACGCAGGCATGCGTCAATAGAACTTACGGGAATATGCTTGGCCTTAATAATTCAATAGCGCATGAAATTGTAACTCCCATCAGTAAATCATGGAACGCGGCATTAAATGAATTGCCTTCAGTTAATCTATACTATACTGACGATGTACATCCTTCCTTGGCTGGTAGCTATTTAGCAGCTTCCACCATTTTTACCACCATATTTAAAATGAATCCTGCCAATTTAAGCTATACAGGAGGTGTAAGTGCAGCTACAGCTAAGTCAATGCGGTTTATTGCGGATAGCATAGTAACAGAAGCAATCTATTTGACAGCTACTAATTTAAGGGCTTACACCCCGACAGTAAGTGTTGCCGGAAATGTATTAACTGTAAATGGCAATTACTCCTCGTATCAGTGGTATAAGAACGGAACCGCTGTAGGTGCCGATTCAGGTTCGTATATAGCAACTGCTTCCGCCAATTACCAGGTGGTAGTAACGAACAGTCATGGTTGCCCAATCCGTTCTATGGCTGTAAACGTGACTATTACAGGCGTTGAAAATCATAATAAGGACGACAGCTTCTCTGTTTATCCAAATCCTAATAATGGCTCGTTTACGCTTAGCGTCCACGCATTGGATAATTCAACCACCATTGAGATTAAGAATATCCTTGGGCAGGTTATATATAGCGAAAAGCTAAGTGTCTTCTCCGGCGAATATGCTAAGCAGCTTGACATGAAAGAGAAGGGTAGCGGCGTTTATTTTGTGAGTTTAAAAACCACAAATAATGAGGTTACTAAAAAAGTAATTGTTTACTAACTTTTAAAATTAAAATCAATGTTATGAAAAAAATTTATTCTTTATATATAGCTTCCCTGCTGTCATGCGTTGGAGTTATATCGACGCAAATTTCCTTTGCTCAACAAACCGGCTCTTTCGACCGCACCATAACTTTCACCAGCATTCCCAACTGGGCGCTCTCTTACTATGTACCAACGACGTATAATGCTGCAACTAAATATAGATTAGTCATTGGTTTGCATGGTGTAGGTGATACTCCTCAGAATATGCGCGACTACCTGGTTCAGGTAGCTGCATATCCCGGTACAAACTTCTCCGGTGCCATCATTGTCTGTCCTTATGGTGGTGGCGGTGTCACTTATGATCAGACGGATTGGTGGACAGTATGCGATACCAGCATTATAACCCGATGCATAACGGATGCTATGTCTGCTTATAATATTGATCCCACTGATATATATCTTAACGGATTTTCTATCGGGGGCAGAGCAGCGCTTCGGTATGGATTGATAAATTACAAGCGCTTCCGCGGTCTTGAATTATGGGCATCGGCTCTGCAGAACATGAATGAAGTCAACAATCTGACTTCATTCACTTATCCATGGCAAAATGGTCAGTATATTCCAATAACCATGGCAGTAGGCTCAAATGACGGGAATGCCATTCTTAACTCTACCGCTTATCAACATTTATCAGATGCCGGAGCGTTGGTTGCTTTCCAGATATATTATGGACTGGGTCACGCGCAGCTAAATTATGTAAGCGATTTTACATCTGAATTCAATTATTTAGATTCAAATGTTTCCTCCTATGCTATGAATGATGCCGGCATTTCAAATATTGCTTCGCCTTTTGTAGAAGTGTGCGGCGGCTCTTTCACTCCTGTTGTTGCTATTCAGAATAAAGGCATTAATAACCTCACTTCTGCCATCATCAATTACCAAATAGATAACGGAACCATTAATACATACACTTGGTCAGGTAATCTTAGCAGGCTTGGGAGAGACAAAGTGACTTTACCGGCTCAATCTGTTTCCTCAGGCGCACATACTTTTAAAGCATATACGACAATGCCTAATGGTGTGGCAGATACAGTGCCATACAATGATGGCATAACAGAAAATTTTAATTCCATAACACATGGCATAACGGATATTGCAGAAGGGTTTGAAGGCGCTGCGTTTCCCCCGGCAGGATGGAGGCAAGCAGGATCAGACTCCGCTTGGGGTTGGAAGTTTGCAACTACTAGCCTGAATGGTGGTCCGGCATTCGAAAATTTAACTACATTCCCATCAGGCGCTTACGGGCAAAGCGCCTCCTGTATCTATTTTGATAACGAGATTCCAAACAACTTAGGTAAGAATTATTCTATTCGCACCCCAGAGGTTGACTTCACGAATGCAAGCAGCCCGTCTTTAACTTATAACTACGCTTATTCCCCATATAGCAGCTCTACAGGCAATGATACCCTTGCTGTTTACTATTCAACAGATTGCGGCAGCACATGGCACGCTCTTTTGCAAAAGGGAGGACTTGATCTTAGCACTTCAGGTGGATATACCACTACTGTGCCATTTGTACCTACTTCAACCCAATGGAAGCAAGAAACCATTGATCTTAACATTAACGGCTTAACAGGTCAATCCGAAGTAATGTTCTCTTTTGAAAATAGATCAGATTATGGTCACATGATGTATCTGGATAATATTAATATAAATTCCGTTACTGGTATTGTTAACCAATCACAACAACCTGTCTCTGTTAATATATATCCAAACCCTAATAACGGGCAGTTTATACTTTCTGTCAGTGCAATGGCCAACGCAAACTACACTATTGAGGTTAGGAATATACTTGGCCAAATGATATATAGTGAAAAGCTGGACGGCTTTTCAGGTGATTATTCTAAGCAACTTGACATGAAAGAACATGGTGGGGGCGTATATTTTGTGAGCTTGAAAACACAAGATAACGAGACTTCGGCGAGAGCGCTCAGTCGAACGCTTGTTAAAAAGGTTATTGTTTATTAGACATATTTCAAATTCAACCAAAGCAAGATTGTTTATCTCAACAATGCACGACAAATTTATAGCTTGTAAAAAAAAATGAGAAGGGTGCCAAATATATATCAAGCTCTTTTGCACATTCCAGGTATTGCAACCGGTTATTATAAAGTCAGGAAAATTGCTGAAGAAGCAGCATTGGAACTCGTCCCTCTTTCTAAAAAGAAAAGGCGTACAACACATTCTCCTGAGAAGTTGCTTTCTCACTTAATAGAAATAGCCCAAAAGCTTGGTCATACCCCTTCGGAATCTGAAATATATGAAAAAGGAAAATANNTGAAACCTAACACACAATATAATACGGTTGAAAATGTCAGCCGCCATTCAAACTATGTAACAAGAGAGCATTGCGTGGAGGACATCAAAAGAATTTGTATGGAATTAGGCGGTCCGCCTACTTTGGCTCAATTGAAAGAACACGGCAAATATCCTTATAACATGTATTATGTCCGATTGGGCAGTATAAAAAAGATAAAGGAACTTCCGGAGTTGATGAAGCACGCATAAATCATTTTTCCGTGTTGCATTCCGATGTTTCTTAAAAAAAGTAATTCCATGCGCATTCCCCCTTGTGGGTGGCATTTTGTGCATAGGCGAAGGTTCGCCATCAGGACAATCCCGCTTATTGCGGGAGGGATAAAGGGGGATGTTTTTTATTACTGCCTACTGCTAACTGCCAACTGCCAACTTTTTCATTATGGTTGCCTTTACAAGAGTTCTTCATAATAAGCTGGAAGAAGAATTAAAGCGGCTATCAATTGATGA